>DATMZB010000611.1:0-2452 GCA_035560655.1 Methanotrichaceae archaeon
GAAAAGAATCGAAGTCGAGTCTGCTTATGGCCATCAAAGCTGATTGGGGTTGATGTTGTTGGCATAAGGCAGAGAAAAGATGAGCAGTGCCCCCTGTAAGAGATCATGTTAACGGCCTGGAAGAAAGAATGCCGGGCTCTATTGAGCCCAATCATCGCCTACCGTTACTTCTGCCATGATTGGCACAGGCTTAAACATCTCATTCCCAACGCGCTCCATGATATCCTTTAGCTGGGCAACAATATATTCAGCGCCGCATCCAGTCCCCAGAATCAGAAGCTCGTCATGAATGCAGGCCAACTACCTTGTGGTCCTCTGGCAGCTCGGCATAGGCCCTCACCATACATGCCTTAAGCAGATCTGTACCTGATCCTTGATCGGGGCTGTTAAACATCATGAACCTGGTTGCCGTAGTGTCACACCCAAAGTCAGGCCATGCCCTAAGCCTCCCTAGAACCGTTCTAGTGGCTGCCAGGCCCTCGATATAGAATCCTCTCCTGTGATGATTACCTATAGATGTTCTCGCCCTGGTTAATCTGCTCCTTATGCCACTTGGCAATGCTGGGTAGGTCTCAAAGAACTTCGCCCTTGCCACCTGTGACTCAAGCTCAGTCATCTTAAACCCATACTCCAACTCAGCTCTCTTTCTGAAGGTCTCGGCCTGGCCCCCATAGATCAATAAGCCAACCATTGAATAGAAATACACAGAAATGTTCTGATAAGAAACTCTCCTGAGGGCAGTAGTCAGGGATTTATTTCGCCTGCTTCTATCTCACCTGGATGTGCTGAGCTGAAGCAGGCAACCAAGTCAGATTCAAGGACGCTGATACGATATGAGCACGATCAAGGATTCAGATCTGAAGCCTCAGGGCTTCATCAGGCAGAAGGATGGTGACCACTTCGTGGTCAGGGTGAAGACGAAGGTGGGAAACGTCACATCGCAGCAGATGGCCAGGCTTTCGGAGGTTGCAAGCAAGTACGGTCGTGGAGAGATCTATCTCACCACCAGGCTGAACATCATCATCCCCTGGGTGGCTCGTGAGAACCTGGATGAGGTGAGGACTGCCGTGGAGGAGGTCGGGCTTGTGGTCGGCGGAACGGGTCCCAGAGTTCGCCCTGTTGTGGCCTGTGTTGGCACGATATGCGATCACGGCATGGCCGATACCCTGGGCCTTGGAAAGATGCTTGATGAGAGGTTTGCCGGAAGGAAGCTGCCTGCAAAGCTCAAGATCGGCATCACTGGATGCTCAAACGACTGCGCCAAGGCTGAGCTCAATGACATCGGGTTTATGGGAAAGTGCACGGCCTCAGCCAAGGTGGCGGGCGCTGGCGAGAAGTGCTTTGCAGTCTATATCGGCGGCATGTTTGGCAGGGCACACAGGATTGGCGTTCCAGTTGGAGGATTGCTCTCGGCTGATGAGGCGGTCGAGCTGGTGGGGAAGGTTATAGAATACATGGAGAAGAATGGCAGGCCGGGGGAGAGGTTGGGAGCGCTGATCGACCGGGTCGGGATGGAGGAGGTTTTAAGAGGGATTGGGCTATCGGCTTGATCACTTAGTGGACTGGAACTTGTGCGACGAGGCCGAAATGGGACTAAGGATGCGGCAGGATAAACTATCTTGGGCGAAGGAATGAGTCTCAGTCTTATTCAGTCTCGATAATTCGCCATCTATTAACGAGACGGAGGACGAAGTATTGCAGAGGCTGATAAGGTATGTTGGTGAGGCGGATCTCGAAGGGATCATCGAGGCCTGGTGGGAGCAGCTGCAAAAGGAGAAGACGGAGTACATCCCTCTGGAAGAAATTTAATGCTGGTTCAGGTTCATCCTAGTACACGAAAGCTGAGATAAATCCACGGTTCATGCCATCGCCAGATGGTGGTTTATCTCATTCCATCCGTAGACTTATTTCGACCGCAGTGTACTAGGGTCAAGAAGTGCCTGGATGAGAGCGGTGAGAAAGAAAGGCTAAAAGAAGGGTTCCATTTAGCGGTCAGGTATCCACCTCAGCTTTTGCACAATCACTGCTTCTGCGTTCTCGGTCAATCTGATGCTCTGTGCCTTATGCCTGTGGCTCTTCACGATCACTATAGGGCCATGGATCTTTCTGGCTTCTGCATAGATCCTTGCACCATGTATAGCATCTCCTTCTTCATAGCATTCCATCAGATCGCCTCCAGACGGCCCTCTTTCTTGAGTTCTGCTGTTATCTGGCGTACCAGGTCAAAATCGAGCTCAAGGTCTTCGGCAATCTCGTCTGGATATGCCTCGCTTCTGCGCTGGAAGTACCCTATTACCTCCTTCTTTGCAGTCTCGTAATCAACATCTCGGCATTTAATGACCTTGATGGCTGTCAGCTTATCGCGTACGGCCTCCCGTACAAAATCGGAAACATTGAGGTAAACTCCGGCATCTATTAAATCCTGAATCTGCTGAAGTTCGCTCCTTGTGAC
>DATMZB010000612.1:0-4443 GCA_035560655.1 Methanotrichaceae archaeon
AACCTCAACCGGGTCCATCAAGGCCAGGTCCAGTGCCCCTGCCAGCTCTTCCATCTCAATTGGCTTGGCTATATACTCGTCCATGCCCGCCTCAAGGCACATCTCTCTATCTCCTTCCAGGGCATGGGCAGTTATAGCCACGATCTTTGGCTGGTCATGCCAGCGCCGCCGGATAGCCCTTGTAGCTTCAAGGCCATCCATCTCAGGCATCTGTATATCCATTAAGACCAGGTCGTAAATTTGGCGTTCCATGGCTTCCAAGACTTCCAGTCCATTGGCTGCCACATCAGCTCTATGGCCAAGTCGCTTAAGCATTAGCAAAGCTACCTTCTGGTTGATCGGGTTATCCTCTGCCAGCAGTATGCGCAGAGGTACCGGCTGTGGGGAGTTTAGCAGCGCCACAATCATCCCTCTAAATTATGAGCGTCAGACTTCTGACCAATTTGTCATCCTATTATTTAAGATTATCCACTAGAATCAATATCTACGGCTTTATAGAATGGCGCCAAATCATTCAGCATTAAGGGCATCACCTTAACAATTTAGAGCATCTGAGACAGGAGCTCTTTGGCCTTAACCACAGGGTCATCTGCACTGATGATGGACCTGCCAACTATGATGTAATCGGCCCCTGCCTGAATGGCACTCCTGGCCGAGCCCCCCTGAGCACCAACGCCTGGAGATATGATAAGCCTCTGGCCAACTATTGACCTTATCATCTTTATCCTATCCGGCCTGGTTGCTGGGGCCACAACGCCTGCTGCGCCACAGTCAACTGCAAGCCTTGCCATGTCCGCTGCAACCGGTCCCATGAACTCCCTGGCTCCGGGGTGGCTCATCTCAGTTACCACGAATAAGTCGGCCCCAAACTGGCTGGCGCAGTCAGCACAGGCCCGGAGTGAGTCGCTGCCGGTGAAGGCGTGGGCTATCACGCCACTCGCCCCAGCGCCCAGGACCTGCTCGCATATGAGCCGATCGGTGTTGGGAATGTCGGCGATCTTCAGGTCTGCAATCACTGGAGCCTGCTTTGAGACCTCGCTTACAATCTCCAGCCCTGCAGCCAGAATCAGTGGGTATCCAATCTTTATTGCATCAAAGCAATCTGCCAGGGATACAGTCAGCTCTAAAGCCATCTTCCTGGAGAGGACATCCAGGGCCAGGATGAGTCCGGTCTTTCTCTTCATATCCATGCCAAAACCGCTTCCTGATTTAGCTTTTTCGCATTTCACAGATAAGCAGAGCCGCAGATCTGCTCCACGGCCTCCCTCAGGTCTCCCACAACCTCAGACCCGGTCCTCTTTCCGTGCCTGTCCAGGAAGAGAGCATCAAGGCCGGCATCTATTGGCGCCTCATAGTCGTATGAGTAGTGGTCCCCTATGTGAAGCACTTCCAGCGGCTTGGCTTCCATGCGCTTGCAGACTTTCTGGTACACCACGGGTGACTTCTTAACCGTTTTGAAGTCGCTGGTCGCAGAGAAGATATCTGCAAAATACTGGCCCAGGTCCACCAGCTCCACATCTATGAACTCCCTGGCGGCATTTGAGGTCACAACCAGTGTATAGTTCTCAGATAGGAGGTTTAAGGCATCTTTCACCTCTGGATAGAGCTCTATCTCGTTTATGTATCTCTCCAGAAGGTCTTCCTTGGTATTATTGAGCTGGAACTTCTTTAGCCAGTAGTTGAGGTCATACCACTCAAGCCTATCGCTCCCGATCTTCATGTACTCAGCTACAACGTAGTCCTTTGCATCCTCGAAGCTCAAGTCGTGCTCTTCTGCATAGAGCTCCGGCATGCCTTCCATCCAGACCTTATCCACGAACCTGGAGTTCACCAGGGTTCCATCCATGTCTAAAGAAATGATCCTGATCATCGTGTAACACCAATATAATGAAGATAGCCTGGTCCCCTCCTATGTTCTTATTCTTTTTGGCTCAAATGCATCTGTCAGGCGCAGTATGCCGTGGAGCAATCGGTATATTTGCATGCTGATGTGCGATTTTTGATCACTTTAAGAACTGCCTCATCCCCAGTGTCCCGAATATTTTCGAGGTTTGCCCCTCTGACACAAGCCTTAAGTAGAAGAATGACATCATGTCATTAAATGACGATAATGCGTTTAATGGCATCATGTCATTAAATGGAGCAATTGAGATGTCGACAGCAGATAGGAAAGAGAGGGAGAAGGAGAGGCGGCGAAATGAGATCATAGCTGCTGGAGAGAAGCTGTTCTTCTCCAAAGGCTATGAGAATGTCACAATGGATGAGATCGCCAGGGAGACTGAGCTTGCCAGGGGCACGCTTTACCTCTACTTCAAGAACAAGGATGATATATGCGTCGCCATCGCCGTCCGTGGCTTGAAGATACTCAATGGCATGTTCAGAGACGGATGCCTGCTGGGAGGGACGGGGATTGAGAAGATCCGGTCTCTTCTCATGGCTCTATATGAGTTCCATAAAAAATATCCTGGATACTATGCGACAATCAATTACCTGCAAATGCATGGCTTTGATAAGTCGGATTTTCCTGAGATGGACGAGATGGAGGCCATCCACGGCGATAGCTTCGCAATGGTCATAGAGGCATTTAATGAAGGCATAGGTGACGGCACAGTGAAAGATGATATCGATCCAGTGAAGGCCACAATGGTCCTCACATCATCCATGCAGAGCATGCTTTGCCTCCCCTCGACAATAGAGATGCCTGGAGGGAAAATAACTCTGGATGAGCTTGTTGATTATGCAGCAGGATTGATGCTTCGATCTATTGGAAATGTGAGTTAATGCTGATAAAGAGGTTTGGTGATATTTAATGATAATTGGGGAAGATGTTTGGTCACATTTCGGACAGTGGTGGGCTGTCATCATCTGGATAGCTATTTATGGGTTATTCCTTTTGTTTGTGCCTTTCTACAAGAAGAGCCAGATTAAGCCTGCTGGTGCCTATGCTGCCTTTGTAGTGGCATTTGCAATTGAGATGTTTGGCGTGCCCTTCAGCATGTATGCCATAGGCTGGCTCTTTGGAATCTGGTTACCTGAGGGCATACTCTGGGGACACACTCTGGGACAGTACATTGGCCTTTGGGGCATGTACATTGGAATCGCGGCAATGCTTGTCGGCGCTGCACTGGTAATCTCAGGCTGGAAGCAGATCCATAAGGAGTACTGGTCCAAGGAGGCCGGTCAGGGAAAGCTGGTCCAGACAGGCATTTACAGATATATCCGCCATCCGCAGTATATCGGCTTCTTCCTGATAACTCTTGGAATGATGCTCGAATGGGCAACTATTCCTTTGATCATTCTATACGTGCTGCTCCTGGCCCTCTATTACAGGCTGGCCAGGAGAGAAGAGGATGATATGGAGAAGGAGTTTGGCCAGGAGTACGTCGAATATAAGAGGAAGACCAAGATGTTCGTACCTTATGTGGTATGATCACCTCAATAATTTCTTCAGGGGATTCTTAAGGCGAGGGCATCCCGCCTGAAGAGGGATTTAAGGCCTGAGATGCCCTCGATGCCATCAAAAGCAAATCATGTCAAGGGTCGTTTAAGGATATGATCCTCGCATTCTTCGCCTCATCAGGCAGAGCTATATTCACAGATTCATTAAAACCACTGTATCTTGATGTCACTGTGCTATTGATAACCACCTCCTGATCCGATGGTCCCTGCAGGCCCAGCATCTCTGGAGATGCGGTCATGTTCATCTGGACGTACTCCATCTCAGGAAGGTGGCTATCCTTTGTGATCCAGAGAATGTATCTAATGCTTGCATTGTCGAGGATTGCGCTGATGTTCACTGTATCTAATGGCAGGCTTGAGCCCAGCTGTTCCTTGACCAAAGCTGAAAACGCGCCCTTCTTCGGAACTACTTCTATCTTGTAGAGGTCCTTGCCTTCTATCTCATCTATGCCCAGGAGTCTCACGTCCGACATGTTCATCTGATTCACAGTTTGCTCAAGTCTGTTCTGGCTCTCCCAGATGTCCTCTGCCACTGGCAGACTCGTGGCAGTCCAGTTGCACCCAAGCTTGGTATAAGTGGTATTGTTGAAGAAGTATACCTCAGTGGATAGAGAAGTTGCATTCTCTTCCTGTCCTGCAGGCAGGGAAAGTGTGGCCATGGCCATCTTCAATGCCCTGGAGGTGACATTGAACGCTCCAGCGCCAATGGCCTGCATCTGCCCCTCATATATCTTCTCACCATCTGTTGTGTTTATGACCTCCATATCCTGCAACTCTGTCAGGGAAAAGCGATAGGTCTCCAAATTCTTCCCAGACTCAATCACCAGCTCCTTGATGGAAGTGGCGTTCTCGAGCTCTTCCAGAGCAGTGACGTTATTTTTATCATCTCCAAATGCAGGAATGGACAGCAGCACAATCAAGATCAAGGGATAAAGCTTCATCATGAAAGGAAGGATGCGCTCAATGGCAATATCCATTGTGGAT
>DATMZB010000613.1:0-2657 GCA_035560655.1 Methanotrichaceae archaeon
TAACTCATCCAGAAATATACTTATCGCAGGGATGGAACAGCCCGTAGAGCCCATAGAGCTAAAACCTCTACATCACATTTCTGTGATGCAAGTTTTGGTGATGAAGTGGGAAGCCCTGGCCTTCAGGCCAGGGTAGTTCACTCCAGTTCTGGAATGATGTTGACCATCTTAGAGGTTATGAAGGCCACAATCAAATCGTGTTTTCCCTCAAAGATTACCAGCGCAGGCCTTAGCTTCGCTGCTGTCAGATCAGTGTAAGGGAACGGTATCAGGACGATCTTCCCTTTCATTTGTACCTGACCTTCAGGTCTTCGACGCTGTAAAGGTCCGGCTCGCCTTCGTACAATTCGGATATTGAATCTTCTGATAGCTTCATGATCCCTGATGTCATGCTCTCATCAAGCAGCTCGTCTATTTTTCTGGAGATATCTATGAGCATCTGCTTAATTTCCATGACTTCTGACTCAATATCCATATCACTCTATCCAGCAGCGGATAATAAATATCTTTGTATCAGCAGTCAGATGATTGATTATAACTCGATTCATCAAGAAGCTGAGCAGCATGATAACTTCTTTATTTCTGCAAAGCATCTCATGCATTGATGGACAGATTCGATGATCTCCATGAGAAGATCCTGCCAGTGCTCAAGCCCTATGTAAGGCGCATCTCAGTCTTTGGCTCTTTCGCCCGTGGAGAGGATACTGAAGAGAGCGACATAGATCTCCTGGTAGAGCTGAAAGCCCCTGGAGACCGCCCGCGCCTTGGCTTGAAGTGGTTTGGCCTTGAAGAGGATCTTGGCCGGATACTTGGGCGGGAGGTGGAGCTGATCAGCGAAGGCACTCTAAGCCCATATATCCGCCTGTATGCCAGAAAGGATATGGTTCTTCTTTATGATGAAGGATGACTCCGTTTACCTCAGGCATATCCTGGATGCCATAGAGCAGATAGAGTCTCACCTGGATGGAGTCTCTATGGAGCAGTTCCTGGAGACGAGGCTAGGAATCGTGAGCCCTATGGCCAGATCAGGTTGACACCACGATTGCCAAGAGTCCATTTTTTAAGGACATACACTGCCACAGCCGAGACTCATCACCGATTGTGCCGGACACTAATGACCTGGGCGGCCACACCGGGCCGTGGATGCATCTATTTAACTATCAAAAGTCTTTTCAATTTCCCAGAGAGAGTACCTCTATGGATGATCCCTATGAGACAGAGAAAATCCGCAGACTATTGGTTCAGCAGAGGTGCCAGCTTCGTTAAGCGCGGCTTGTATAGAAGTGCCCTTCAGTCATATAAAAAAGTCGTCGAGATAGACCCACGAAATGCCAATGCATGGAACAATATAGGGATATGCCTTTACGCTCTGGGTTCTTTCCAAGACGCCATCCAAGCATATGATCGTGCATTGGAGATCGATCCCACATTCAAATATGCCTGGTCCAATAGGGGCAATGCTCTTGATGAGCTGGATCGTTATGATGATGCAATTATCTCCTATGATAAAGCCATAGAGCTCGATCCCGCAAATAAACAAGCATTGAATAACAAATGCGTTTCACTGGGAAATTTAGGCAGATACGAGGAAGCGCTTGAATGCAGCGACAAAGCCCTGGAAATAGATCCTCTTTTGCCTGAAGTCTGGTACAACAGGGGTCTCGCCCTTGAAAATCTCAAAAGAACCGAAGAAGCGGAAGCAGCGTTTTCCAAGGCAGAGGAGTTGGGATGCACCGGCAACCCCCAGGCAGATTCCAGAGCAAGAAGCCACACCATTAGAATAAAGTCGTAAAATGCTCACTTCCACAGCACCCTGGCCCTGGCGGCTATTCTCAGCCCACAGTCAACGCATCCAGGAAAAAGACTGCAGCAGATAAGAAGCAAAGGCCTTTTCATCCTGCGTATGATCTACTGGCAGAGGAGATGGCTTGAGGATCAGAGACGTAATCAAGCTCCTTGAATCCGATGGCTGGCATTTGGAGAATACCAAAGGCAGCCACAGACAATTCAAGCACCGGTTCAAGAAGGGTAAGGTAACTATTGCTGGCAAGCCAGACATGGAGCTCCATCCAAAGACACTCAGAAGCATATTAAAGCAAGCAGGTCTAATAGAGACTGACGATGACTAAATACACAATCATCATAGAAAAGGGCGAGGGCAACTACTCGGCATATTGCCCAGATCTCCCTGGAGTGGTCGCAGCAGCCGAGACCGAGGATGAGACCGTGGAACTCATGAAGGAAGCCATAGCGTTTCACCTGGAGGGCTTGAAGAGAGATCGCCTCCCCATCCCTGAGCCTACCATCTCAGCCAAAAATGTTGAAGTTGCCATTTAGAGCTTATACCTGCTCTTTGGCAGGTAGCTGGAGCCTTTGATTATGGCAAAATCAGGGCCAGATGCCAGATATATGATGCACTACAGTCGGTTTCCAATATACTCTTTCCCAGGATCAAGCCTATATGCGTAGTGTTCCCCCCAGCTGGGGGTTAGGGTTTTGGACCAAGGCCTAGAGCGGCCGCCCAGGGCATAGTGCACCACCCAAAGGATAGGGACTTGCACGGTCATCCAATAAGCTGCTCTTGATCATGCAGAAATCACCGCATGAGGCATTGTTCTTTGACAGCGGCCCATGCAGATAGCCTTAAGAGCTGTCTC
>DATMZB010000614.1:0-2091 GCA_035560655.1 Methanotrichaceae archaeon
ATGCATGCCAGACAATTAGTACTGAAGCCACAAATGCTGAAAATGTCATTAGTGCCTCGCCCCAATACGCAGACCGTGCCGCACTAACTACGCCAACGAACCAAAAGGCAGCAGAGACTGCGCCCACAGTGATGTTTACCCGGCGGTTCATCGAGTCGTTCAAGGTCAGGGACAGGAAAGCCATCACCAATGGAACCAACATTAAGATTGCAAAGAACAGTATCAGTTCTGGTCCTATTTTCGCACCTTCTGCTATCCCCGCCATTAGCTGCGCTATTATACCTGGCTCCATAAGCACCAGTATCTGGTGAGCTAGAATGGCAATTGCTGTAAAGAGCCAAAGCACTGAAATCTTTATCTTCCAATCTTCCAAAATCGTCTGCCTCCTTATCCATATAGTAGAGTCTTAACCTGCCTGTTATTATTACAATATATAAGCTTCATACCTAAGTGTTTCGCAAAAGATCGGATCTCTACATGACCGACCGCTTAATGCCTGCGTTTGTGTGATGATATCATGTAGCTATCGGTGCTCATTCCCATGGCGAAACATTATTAACCTCTATGATCACCAAAAATCGTGGTGGTCTGAGGATGATGAGGCACATAGTCATGTTCAAGATGAAGGAATCGGCAGAGGGCGCAGATAAGTCAGAGAACCTGAATAAGGTGAGATCCGGGCTGGAGTCTCTGGTTGGAAAGATCCCTGAGATCAGGTCTTTCGACGTGGGCCAGGACATCCTCAATACGGCGCTCTCTTACGACCTCGTCCTCTGCTCAGAGTTCGAGAGCAAAGACGACCTGTTCAGGTATCAGAAACACCCCGAGCATGTCAAGATAGCAGAACTCGTGGGAAGGGTGTGCGCCAACAGGATAGTAGTCGACTATACTGTTTGAATCATCTTTTTATGCGGGTCCAGCACAGGGCCTGGAAGTCTGCCTTATACCTGCATACGACGATGGCATCAGCGTCTGGAAAGCTACATGACCTGCAGGTATCAAAGATATGAGGATAGAGCTGTCGCCAGTTCCGCCCTATGATTTCGACCTGAGCTGCATGATCTTCTCAGAAGGCGATGCACAGATCAGGCGGTACCAGGATGGTGCTTTCTGGCAGGTCATAAGATCTGGCGGAAAGCTGCTTTTGGCAACGCTGTGCTCCTATGGCACAGTGGATTCTCCACGACTGCAAGCAGACCTAACTTCCGATATGGACCTATCTCCAGGCGATGGCACAGCTGCAGCCGGTCTCCTGTCTGACCTCTTCAGCCTGAACCTGGATCTCACGCCATTTTATGAGCACGTCCGGGACGACGGCGTCATGTCTCTCCTGACAAGTCGTCTTCGAGGTCTAAAGTCCCCCTCCACGTCCACTGTCTTTGAGGCTCTGATCGATTCCATAATAGAGCAGCAGATATCCCTAAAGGCTGCCTGGTCCCTTGAGAGGAGGCTTATCAGGGCATTTGGGGATGTCTTAAAGCTCGGCCAGGACGTGTATTATGCCTACCCCACTCCTGACAGGCTGGCCCGGGCTGCGCCTGAGGAGCTTCGAGGCTGCGGCCTCAGCACCAGGAAGGCTGAGTATGTGCAAAACGTCTCGGCCCTGGTCAGGGACGGCCTGGACCTGGAGAAGTTCCATTAATTTTACCGGGATATTTAAATATCATCAGCGCTGATTCTAGAGCATGACCCTGGCTAAGTACAACGGCCTTAGAAGAGAGATCTATTTTCCCTCGGAGAAGGATCGAGAACGCTGGGAAGCCCTGGCAAAAGATGCTGGCATACCATTTTCCAAATGGATCTACGATATGGTAGAGCTCCACCTGAACTCTGGGCAGGCTAGCCCTCGCGCTCAGGCCATAAAGGAAGTCGCCGAGCTGAAAAAGCTATTAGAGGACCTAAGGAACGAGCTTCGTATGAAATCCGTTCTCTTAGAGCGATGCGAGACAGAGCTCTACAAACTCAGGCATTCGGAGTTTGCCGATATCAACAGCCCAGGCTTAAGGGCGCACAACTCTTCCCTGCTGGACCTCCTGAAAAGGGGCCGACCTCTGGAAGGTCATGCGATCCTTAAGGCTCTGGGCATAGATC
>DATMZB010000615.1:0-2432 GCA_035560655.1 Methanotrichaceae archaeon
TCTCAATCTTGCGCACCCGAAGGATGATGCTGCCGTCCCGGGTGAACTTGACAGCATTGCTCAAGAGGTTGATCAGAACCTGTCGAAGCTTTCCCTCATCGGCGAGCACATACTGAGGCACATCGGAGCTCATGTCCACTATGAGCTTCAAGCCCTTATCTCTGGCACGCAGGCGGAACATGTCGGCCAGGCTCTCCAGCAGACGCTGCAGATCAAATGTCTGCTCCTGTACGGTCATCCTGCCAGCCTCAATCTTGGCCATGTCCAGCACGTCATTGATGAGAGCCAGAAGATGTGAGCCGCTGCGGCTGATGATGGATAGGTTCTCTCTTTGCTCAAGGGTCAGCTTGTCATCGCGCGACATCAGATCAGAGAAGCCCAGGATGGCATTGAGTGGCGTTCTCAGCTCGTGGCTCATGTTTGCCAGAAAGACGGACTTGGCGCGGTTGGCGGCCTCGGCTGCCTCTTTGGACTGCCTCAGCTCCACCTCAGCTCTGACACGCTCCATCACGTGCATCATCAGGTCGGAAGTTATGGTCTGAAGCTCGTCCTTGGCATCTCTCAGCTCAGCAGTGCGCTCGTCTACCCGCCTCTCGAGCTCCACAGTCAGGGCCATCAGCCCGTGATTGGACTCATCCAGCTCCTCCTGAAGCATGCGGATGGTCTCATGAGCCTTCGTCAGTTCCAGCCTTAACTCCTCTTCACTCATAGCTTGTACAGCCCTTTTGCAGATTGCTCTGGGAAGTTTCTCCTGTCTCGTGTTCATTTTTCAAGCTCTTGCTTCTGGCAACAATCACAGTCGCATCGTCCTCTTTTCTGGCCAGGCGCTGCAAGATATGCTGTGCAACAACTTCAACTGATGCATTCCTCAGCTCAGGAAGGTCAGACCATTTATGGTGAGCTGAGATGCCGTCTGAATGGAGAACCATCACATAGCCAGGTTTCCAGATGTGTTCAGTGACCACAGGACTTGGAGTACCTGCACCGAGGATGCCGCGGCGTATGACGAAGTTCAAGGGCTCCTGCTTCCCTATAATGCTCATCTCGACGTTGCCGATTCCTGAGAAGGTTAATGTGACCCTGGACAGGTCGGAGATCCAATCGAAGCGCGCCAGGGACATCACCACCCCGCGCGTGGCACGGCAGGCCCGGTCCACTCCAGTAAAGATGGACAAAAGAGGCTGATTGTAATGGATCTCCACATACCTGCGTGCTGCCTGGGCTGCAAGAAGCGCTTGCTGACCGTGGCCCAGCCCATCAATCACGCCTATAAGCGCGCTTGTTCCCCAGCATTTGATAACAAATGTATCGCCATTCACGCTCATGAGAGGATGGGCGCGCGTGGCTGCGCCAAACTCGAGAGGTCCTGGGAGGGGTCCGGCTGCACCCCCCCGAATAAAACGCTTGCACACGATGTGTGTGCCACTGTCAGGCCGACTGCATCTTGAGCTGATCTCGAACTCATCCATCAGCCGGTTGACGGTGCCAAGGCCAAATCCCAGGCTGCCTGCGGTCGAGAAGCCATCAGTCAAAGCCTGGTCTATGTCTTCGATGCCAGATCCCTCATCATGTGACTCAATCTGCATGCCTTCGCATAACGATAACAGCACTATCGTCCCGCCACCGGCATGCTTGACCAGGTTCGATGCCAGCTCGCTCACGGCCAGAGCGATCTCTTCACTGGCAGTCGCTGCAAAGCCTATCCCAAGCGCCATCGCCCTGGCAGCACCGCGTGCCGCACTCACATCTGCGGCGCGGATGACCCTGATATGCAGAGGCTCTGGCTGCACTGGTCATCCCCTCTTCCACTTTCTGATGGTCACAATGGTTCCCTTGCCAAGCTCAGACTGGACATCCAGCTCATCCACGAGACGCTTGGATCCCGGCAGGCCCATTCCGAGTCCGCCAGAGGTCGTATAGCCTTCCTGCATTGCCAAAGAGATATCGGGAATGCCCGGACCCAGGTCTATGAAGGACAGTTCAATGCCCGCCTTTCCTTTAATGTTGAGGATCTGCCATTCCATAGCCCCCGAGCCAGCGTAACGGAATATGTTTCTGGCCAGCTCAGATGCAGCCGTGACCACCCGGGTCACATCAGTGATGCCAAATCCCATCTGCGTCGTTACATTGCGCACAGTCTTTCTCACCATAACTATGTCGCCCTCAGCCTGGATCTTCACAACGCCATGCTTTTCGGCGTCCGTAGGCATCAACTCCGCTCTGCCATGTCCGTCAGCACATCCAGGGCCCGGTCAACATTCAGTGCTGTCCGGGCGTCTCCCAGGGTGAGGCCGAGCTGGGTTACGGTGATGGCGACGCTTGGCCGCATCCCGGCGATGACTGTGAGGCCGCCCAGGAGCGCCACCATCTGTGCCGTCTCAGCAATGGTTCGTGCGAAGAATGAATCGACGGTATCTACCAAAGATATATCC
>DATMZB010000616.1:0-4649 GCA_035560655.1 Methanotrichaceae archaeon
GCTATGTAAACCCTTCGGCAACTTCTAAATGTGGTCATAGAGGATAATTGTAAATGGCATAATTTTAGGTCACTGGATTGCGGTTGAATGAAAAGCAATTTTAAAAATCTGCAAGCGTTGTTTGATTCCTCATCCTCGAAAATGCATTCGTCTTAAGTTTTAGCGCGTCTCTTCGCGCTTCTGTGAAATAGAAGACCCTCTCAGCATCCTTTACAAAGTCCTCAAAGAACTATCGATGCCTGGTGCATAGAGCAGCACCGTGGCCTCATTCGCGGACTTATTGTTTGGTTTCCCAATACTTGGTTAGATACAGGGCTTACTTATCAATTAATAGAACTAAGGGCACACTGCCAGGCAGGATAAATTCTAAGGCATACCTTCGAAAATTATTTAATCGATGTCTAATTAATCATGGTCTGATAATTGTCATAACGCTAATTCGTGAGCAAATTTTCTGGGTTGGTTGAACTTGAGAAGAGCGAAGATGTGCACAGTTCTGGTGGCTTTGATCCTGTATGCGTTCCTGTGCGGCGTTCAAGGGCAGAGCCCATTGGAATCGCAGCATCCCTTGAAATCAGCTTCGTCAAATGCCAGTTATGCAATGCCTGGTTCCGTTGGGAGCATACCGATGTTAGGGCAGGACTCAGGAGCGAATGGGATAATGAATAGTTCAAAGACCAAAATTCTGGCCCGCGTACAGGCTCGGGGCGGAAAGTATCTTGGAGATGACATCGGCGGCGCCTGGGTAACTGTCAGAAACAGCCAGACGGGTGAGCTGCTCGCAAGCGGCGTGACCTCTGGAGACTCTGGCGAGATCAGCGATACATATGTTCAAAACGCCTCCAACAGGGCGATAATCACTCCAGGAAACCCGGACCAGGTCCACTGGGTAGTCGCCAGTCCGGCCACATCCCGCTTCAGCGCAGATCTGGTGCTAGACCATCCAGCACTTCTGGAGATCTCGGCTTTTGGAGCCATAGGCGGCCTGCAGACTGCTCACAGGGTAGTAGCGACTCAGTGGGCAGTCCCAGGCAATGACATAAATGTCGGGATAGAGATCCCGGGCCTGCTTGTGCAGGTAGTGGAACCTGCCACGCACCTTGAAATTCCAGAGGTGGGGACAACAGTTCCTCTCAGGGCCAATGTGGCGATGATGTGCGGCTGCCCCATCAACAAGGGAATGCTCTGGGTTCCCTCTGATTTCAATGTCTCTGCCAGGATCCGAAACATGGGCTCTGGCATTGTACATCTGGTCCCTCTGGAGTTCTCAACCTCTGGGCAACCTGGCCTCTTTGAGGGGTCTTACAAAGTCACAGATCCGGGCTTCTATGAGGCTACCATTCTGGCTGTGCAGAGGAGCACAGGGAACGCCGGGGCCGGGCAGGTAACATTCTTTACCAGGCCATAGCATTGGTTAGCTATCTCTGGTCGGTGCCATAACTGCTCTCTTGAATTTAGCAGACCCAGGAGGCACCTGGCTGCATTTTTAACTTGCAGGAACGGAGAGGACAGAGCGGGAAGTCCCCGGTCTTTAGGCCGGGGATGAGGGCGGAGTCCTCCCTGTCCTATGGAGCTTACCAATAGCTATTTAAGGGGATAATGGGATACAGATGTTTAGTATGATCCCATGAAATACAAGATTGATAGATCTGCCCATTCCGTGTACTCTCTTCATTATCATCTGGTGGTAGTGGTGGAATACCGGAGGAAAGCACTCTATGATGAAGTGATTAGAGAGCGTCTAAAGCAGATCATATGGAGCTTGACCGATGAGCTTGGAATAGAGATACTGGCTCAGGAACCGGCAGAAGATCATCTCCATATACTGTTCAAGGCCACTCCGAAAACCAACTTGGTCAATGTAGTGAATGTCATCAAAGGAGTCACTGCCAGACGGCTCAGATCAGAGTTCCCAAAAATAAAGGAGTTTCTTTGGGGAGATAGCTTTTGGTCTGATTCCTACTTTGTGGCGACCACCGGGCAGGTTAGCCTTGATGTGCTGATGCAGTATGTAGAATCGCAGATGGAAAAGCAATGACTCTCAGCTACAAGTTTCTGATTCTTCCAAATAAAGAAACAGCCCGCAAGTTAGTGGAAGCTTTGGATGCTTGTAGGTGGCTCTACAATGAACTTCTTGAGAAGATCAACATCGCCAGAGATGAAGGCAGAAAGCTTTCGACATATGAGACCCAAAATCTCATACCCAACCTGAAGGTCGAAAATCCGAAGCTAAACACGGTCTATTCTAAAGTCCTCCAGATGGTGAACTATACTCTTCACAGCAACATTGCTGGCCTTGCAGCCCTGAAGAAGAGAGGAAAGAAAGTCGGACATCTCCGGTATAAGGGCGAGGGCTGGTATAACACCCTAAACTATAATCAGTCGGGCTTCAAGCTTGATCAGGATCACGGCAAATTGCACCTGTCCAAGATTGGAGATACCAAGATCAAACTTCATCAGAAGATCAAAGGCCGTATCAAGGCCGTGGTAATCAAAAGAGAAGGTCGGAACTGGTACGCTATAGTACAGGCAGATCAAGAGCCTACGCCCTTGCCGGAAACTGGAAGATCTGTCGGAATAGATGTTGGCCTAAAAGCATTTGCTGTGGATTCGGATGGCAATTCTATTGAGAATCCCAGATATGCCGAGAAGTCCTCCAAGAGGCTTTCCAAATATCAGAGGAAACTCGCCAGGTGCAAGAAAGGCTCAAACAACCGGAAAGAAATCAAGGCAAAAATCCATGAGATCCATGGGAGAATTAACGATCAGAGAGATGATTTCCTTCACAAGCTCTCAAGGCACTATGTCAACAGCTACGATAACATCTGCATTGAAGATCTGGATATCAAAGGGCTAAAAGAGAAAGGCCATAATACCAGGATGCATCGCAGTATCCATGATGCTGCCTGGGCTAAATTCACATTCATGCTTTCGTACAAGGCTCAAAGTGCTGGTAGGAAGCTGATTTTAGTAGATCCAAGGAACACTACTCAGAGGTGTTCCAATTGCGGAAGTATTGTGAGAAAGGAGCTGTCGGATAGGGTTCACGAATGCCCTTATTGTGGGTTCGTCTCTGATAGAGATTACAATTCTTCCAGAAATATACTTATCGCAGGGATGGAACAGCCCGTTGTGCCCATAGAGCCAAAACCTCTACATTACATATCTTTGATGCAAGTTTTGGTGATGAAGTGGGAAGCCCTAGCCTTTAGGCTAGGGTAGTTCACGAACGATTGACCATCTTAATGGATTTGAAAATTTTCAGCTCTGCTTGCTTGCCGGATTCTTCCTGTCCTCCAGGCTGATGCTCATATCCCTGAGCCTATCCCTGATCTCATCTGAGAGCGCCCAGTCCTTTTTATCCCTGAGCTTCTGCCTCACATCCACCAGCAGCCCGAGCAAATCTCTGGATATCTCCTCCTGCTCTGTCTTGATGACTTCTTTGCAAAGCTCAAGTCCCATCATATCCCCGAACTCGGACAGGAGCACCCTGACATCTCTCAATTCCTTCAAGGATATTGATACATCATTCATGCGACGGTTCACGTCTCTGACCAGATCGAAGATTATAGAGAAGACATCAGGAGTATTGAAGTCGTCGTCCATGGAATCTATGAGCCTTTTCTTTATCTCAGCTGTCTCTTCGCCGTAGCCCTCGACTGAAAGCTCTAAATCTTCTCCAGCCCCTGCCAGCTTCTCGTCAATGGCATGCGCCAGGGTGTGAATCCTCTCCAGGCTTCTCCTGGCCTGGTCCAGTCCATCTTCGCTGAAATCTATGGGGCTTCTATAGTGGGTGGACAGTACGAAGAACCTGAACGTCTCAGGGTCATACCTGGCCAAAATATCCCTTATCGTTATGAAGTTGCCAAGTGACTTGGACATTTTTTCCCTATCAACATTGAGAAATCCTGTATGCATCCAGTACCTGACCATGGGCTTTTTTCCGGATGACGCCTCCATCTGTGCAATCTCTGCCTCGTGATGCGGGAAGATCAGGTCTCTGGCTCCCCCATGGATGTCGTACTGAGGCCCGAAGTAGGTCTCTGTGATGGCGGTGTCCTCAATGTGCCATCCCGGCCTGCCCCGTCCCCAGGGCGAGTCCCAGGTGGGACTCTCATCTCTCTTCTTCCACAGCGAGAAATCTCCAGGGTTCCTCTTGGTGGGGTCTGGCTCTATCCTGTGATTCTTTAAGTCCTCCGCAGACTGGCCAGAGAGCTTCCCAAAGTCAGGGAACCTGGATTCATCGAAGTAAACCCCAGTCTCGGTCTCGTAGGCGAATCCCTTATCGACCAGCCTTTTTATTTGGTCTATGATCTCATCAATGTGCTCTGTAGCTCTGGCATAGAGGTTGACATGGTTCACTCCAAGAGTGAGCATGTCCTCCAGATATCTCTCCTCGAACCTTCGTGCAAGGACCTGGGGAGGAATTTCAAGCTCTGAGGCCCGGTTGATAATTTTATCATCTATATCTGTGATGTTCTGCACATAAAAAACGCTGTATCCTTTATAACTGAGATATCTGGCGATAAGGTCAAAGGCGATATAGGTCCTGGCATGGCCTATGTGGGCATCGTCATAGACCGTTGGACCGCATACGAAGATCCTGACCCGGTTTTCGCGCATGGGCGAGAAGGATTCCTCATCGCCGG
>DATMZB010000617.1:0-3248 GCA_035560655.1 Methanotrichaceae archaeon
TAATAGGCATTCCCAGCTT
Source organism: Methanotrichaceae archaeon (assembly GCA_035560655.1). Lineage (GTDB taxonomy): Archaea > Halobacteriota > Methanosarcinia > Methanotrichales > Methanotrichaceae > DATMZB01. Next base: position 20 of record DATMZB010000617.1, read on the forward strand.
CTTTGGCTCCTCCAAGGTAGCCGTAGATTTTCTCCTGAGCTCGATGCATCTGCCATCGGATGCATTCGACCTTTACATAAGCAAGGAATACTGCGGCAGTCTTTTGTGGCAGCTTTAAGCAGCATGTCCATCTTCACTTTTACAACCATGGGAGTGGCTTTGCTCACTGGCTCTTGCAGGCTGAAGATCAGGAAGATGGTCATCTCTATATTGCTCATCATCGGCGCATTTGCCCTCGCCATAATATGCCTGAAGCTGGGATTTACTGATCTAATTGGCGATAATTACCATGGCGGTGAAATCATTGGAAGCATGGATCTGCCCAAGGGGGGTGATGGAAAGCGGTTGAATGAGATTGTAATGACAAAGGTATACCTGAGCCCTGATGAGGTCCCGGCCAGCAACAATGCCACCCTGTTTGAAGATCCCATTAAGCGAATTAAAGACAGAGGCGCCCTGAGAGTTGGCTATAACGCCAATGATATACCATTTATCTTCTTCAATAAAAATGGATCTCTGGTTGGGTACGACGTGCAGATGGCCTATGAGCTGGCCCTGTTCCTGGGAGTCCCCAAGATAGAGTTCGTCCCGATCACGGGAGATACTCTGGCTGAGCAGCTGAACAGCGGACAGTGCGATATCATCATGTCATCAATCATAGTCACGCCAAAAAGGCTTGAGGAGATGAGATTTACAGACTCCTATATGACTGTCCATATGGCCTTTGTGGTGAGAGATGAGCGACAGAAGGAGTTCATGAAGCTCTCTGACGTCCAGAAATCAGACCATCTGAGGATAGCTGTGCTCAATAGAACAGCGCTGGTGAATGAGTCGATTTTCCTCTTTCCAAATGCCGACATTATCAGAGTTGATTCTTTGCCTGATTTCTTCGTCGGAGATAAGGCAGATGCCCTCTTAACCACTGCAGAGGAGGGCTCGGTCATGACCTTGCTTTATCCCTTCTATACTGTAGCTCTATTCCAGCCCAGCAATAGTTATCAGATGCTATATGCTTATCCAGTGGCTAAAGGGCAGGACGATTCGTTCCTAATGATCCTGAACTACTGGCTTAAAATGGAGAGAGAATACAGCCAGCTGGATGATAAGTACGATTACTGGATTCTTGGCAAGAATGTCGTGGTGGACAAGCCTCGGTGGTCTGTGGCAAAAGATGTTCTGCATTGGTTTAGATAATCAGCCTAATTCCAGCCCCACCCAAATAGGTCTGGAGACAGGCTTGAGATGGCTCTGGACCAATATCTGCGTCCTCCGAGTTCCACGGCTTCAAAGATTCCGAGCCTAATCATTGAAAAGTCTCTTTGGCCGGTACCTCCCGCTTTTAAGAGCGGCGACGAGATCGCCCTCGTCCTTGATGACATCATCGAACTCAGTCACGCACCTCCCTACGTTCTTACGGGAATGCGAATCGCTCCCGCCAGTGCCCGGAAGTCCGAGCTTCTGTGCAGCCACTAGAGCCATCCGGTTCTCATCGGCATTTGAGTTGCCATTGAGCACCTCGATGGCGTCAAATCCATTTACCTCACAGACCTTCTTTCTCAGGCTGGGTGCGCTAGCGCGAAAAGGATGTGCAGGAATTGCAGCCCCACCTAGGGAGTGCACCAGCTTCACCAGGTCGTATGCCAGGATTCCTTGCTTAGGCGAGTCATTCAGCCCAAAGACCAGGACGTCTCCCTCCCGGCACCTTACCTCTACCCCTCCCAGAACCAGGAGGCCGAACTTCTTGCCCAACTCCTTTGCTCTCTCGACGACCTTGGTGGTATTATGATCTGTGACGCACACTGCGTCCAGGTGCATCTCAATGGCCTGCAAGACCAGATCCTTTGTTTGAAGCCTGCTGCAGCCAGAGCCGCGCCTGGTATGGGTATGCAAATCGATCAGCATGAGATATCATATAATTCTTAGAGCCTTATGACTTATGAGGCTGATGATTTGGTTTTGATTAGAGAACTGTATCTCTCATGTCCACATAAAAGGGATTGAACTGCGGCAATGCTCCCTCAAACGGCTTGGCATATACATGCCATTCCTCTATCTGGGGCTTGAACTTCTTCATGATATCTATGACGCGGTCCTGCGGGTCCAGAAGCGAAAAGATGCACAATTTACCTGCTTCCAGGGATATATTGTTGAGATGGCCAATAAGCTCAGACATGGCCTCTGGAGCTGCTGGCTGGAAGGCATGGTCTGTGATGTACGACAGCCTGAAGTGCTCTCCCTCTGCAGCGATCTTTGGCATCCTTGTGAAATGATTTAAAAACCCAAACAGTCCTCCCATGACCTTCCACATGAGCGGCTCTCTGGCATAGTACAGATCTCCCATTGTCGAGCAATCCCATAGACCCGCGCAGGCGACGATCTCGCCTCCATCCTTACTGGCTATCCAGAAGTTTTCTAGCCCATATCCTGGAATTTTGCCGGCATTTGACTCGAAGCTCTCTGCAGTATACGGCACGAAGTGCATTCGCCCTTTATTGTAATCATTTATCAGGCTCACTGCGTCCGGGATATCCTTTTTATCTGCTTGCTTTATGGAAATTTTTGGCGAGATGTCAGCCTTTTTGTATGTCAATATCTCCGGCGACTTGGCAGTGATCATATCAACGTAGCTCAGTCCCTCAAATAGCGATTTTGAGGCGCGGTTCGGCCCATATATGTAGCAATAGATATAGTCTGAGCCCATATCTCTGGCTTTCTTCTCAGCCTCTTTCGCCAGCATTGTGGCAACGCCTGATCCACGAAAGTCTGGGTGTACCATCACCTCGGGCAAGTATGCATAGACATAATTCCCATCCCGAGAGCGATGCTGCTTCAATGTCAAGCCGACCCAGCCAGCAATTCTTCCTGCCACCTCGGCCACCAATATATTCCAGTTATCATACATCTTGTATCTGGCAGTGATATCTGTCTTATCCACGCCCAGGGCACAGTTCTCGTCGCCCTGTGGACAGAGCTTCTCTATTTCCAGCATTCTGGAGTTATCATCATTCTCAAATGGCCTGATTGAAATCATAATAGATTTCTCCATTTTCTCTCTATCTTCATACGCACTATTTTTTCATTATCATTCCCTATAGAATATACAGGCTTTGCTCGGCTCACTTCAACAGGTTTCGGCTGAAGATAAGATGATAGAATTATGCTGATAGAGCACTGGTTCAAATCGCCCGTATCCAGTTCAAGTGCAATGATATACAGGTTCCATTCATAT
>DATMZB010000618.1:0-2308 GCA_035560655.1 Methanotrichaceae archaeon
ATCAATAAATCTATATAGGGCATTGGTCATGAATAATGCCGATCGAAATATGGACTTGACACCTGTTCAAAGAGATATCTTAACCGCATTGATCAACATCCACCGACGCGAGGGGCGTGCGGTCAAGGGAGAGGAGATCGCAGAGCTCATAGATCGCAATCCAGGGACCATACGAAACCAGATGCAGTCCCTCAAGGCCCTCAACCTAGTTGAGGGCGTGCCTGGACCCAAAGGCGGATACCGGGCCACTGGCGGTGCCTATGAGGCGCTCAACATCGATTCTACTGGAGATGTAGTGGTAGTGCCAGTCATAAGAAATGGCGTTGCAGTCGAGGGCGCTACCGCCAGCGAGATCTATTTCACCAAGGTCATGCAGTCACAGCAGTGCGATGGCGTGGCACGCATAATTGGGGATGTAAGAGCCTTTGATGTAGGAGACGAGATTGAGATTGGGCCCACGCCTGTGCACAAGCTGTACATCAAGGGCAAGGTAGTGGGCAGGGATGACACCATGAGTAGGGTGATCTTCCACATAATAGAGATGATCTCTGTTCCCACCCAGCCCATAAAGAAGGTGGCCAGGCGCGCTGTGCACATCAGCCCCAGCTCCTCAATACAGGAGGCCTCAAGGATCCTGATACACAACGGCGTTCACGAGGCGCTTGTTGACGACAGCTCTCCGGGCCTTGTGAACATGACCGACATTGCCAAATCAATAGCTGACGGCAAGGCCAACTCTGAGGTCAAGGAGATCATGACCCGAGGCTTCCTCACCATCGACTCTGAGGAATCTGTGTACGAGGCCATAAAGATGCTGGGGAAGACCGGAGCCAGCCAGCTTGTAGTTACCGAGTCCGGAACCCTCTGGGGCATAATCACGCCTGAAGACGTGGTAAGGTCGCTTACGCCGGCGTAATTTCGGTGCCATCATGGGCGCCGAAAGCTCCCTTTTTTAGATTGGAAATGTCGCGGCCGTAGACCACGGCAGTGGGGATCTTGGACCTCTCTATGATCTTGGCTGCCACCGGATCTATCGGCGACCTCGATCCTGCAGTCATCTCAGTCTCCATGGCCATCCTGACCAGCTCTCTGGCGGTCATCTTGGCGAATTTCTTGGCTGATTTGTCCACTTCAGGGTCTGCGGTGTACACTCCATCAACTGAGGTTGCGATGATCAGGCGCTTTGCGCCAACGCGCTCGGCGAGCATTGCGGATACGGCATCAGTGGTCTGTCCCGGGTAGAGCCCTCCCATGACCACTATCCTGCCGGTGCTCTCGGCAGCCTTTGAGTAGCTGTCAGGTATGTCCTGAGGGGCATCAACGCCCAGGGCTGCAACAAGAAGTGCGGCGTTCATCTTTGTGGCCATGATGCCAATCTCGTCGCAGAAGATCTCGCTGGCTCCAAGCTCTCTTGCTTTGCCTATGTACTCGCGGGCGATCTTGCCGCCGCCCACTACCACGAAGATGCGGTTTTCCTTTGCAAGCTCTCTTAATGCTTCAGCATATGCCTTGAGGCCTGCAGGGTCCTGGCCTGCAAGGAACGATCCGCCTAAAGAGTAAACTAGTATCATGTGGCAGAGTGCAATCCAGTATGAGATAAAAAGGTTCCTCGCTCTTTTATATCATGAGCTGATCCCGATACTCCAACAGGCACGCTGTCAGCAGTACCTTATTTTTGGAAAGCTCGTAGATTTTATTCGCATAATTGGGGGAAATCCATATCTCACGGCTTTGTACCTCCCAATTATGCGAATAAATTCAAGCTTAGAACGATAAATACTCGAGATGCATGAGGCTTTTTTCCCTATGAGTTTCGAGACCAGCTCCATATATATGCATCAATCAATCTCTGAACCAAAGATGCGCGAATGATCGAGGGCAGGAATATATATCATCGTTCTGCTGTATCATTTAGCCTGCAGTTTGCGGAAGGTGTAGCTTATGTCTGGTCCACTGAGTATGAGAAGGCCGACAGATCTCTTAAAGAACATTCCTAGTATCCCCTTTTCAAATGCAGTCTTTTTGGTAACTATTTTTATGCTTGGATACGTGGCATTGACGTTCCTGCTGAGCAATGACGTCCCCCTCCGCACTAAATTCAGTGATCTGATTTATCCTATAGCGAATGGTTTGATTGCATGCATTTGGTTCTATGCCGCCCTGCAATCTGAGGCTAAGTCGCGCGTTCGAACTGCCTGGACTTTTCTAGCCCTAGCCCAGCTATCCTTTACATTAGGCGACGCCATTTGGGCAGTGCTGGAATTATACCTTTTTCAGAGCCCGTTCCCATCAATAGCAGATGCTTTTT
>DATMZB010000619.1:0-3127 GCA_035560655.1 Methanotrichaceae archaeon
CCTCATTCTCTGCTGAGGCGCTCTCCACAATCTCTGTGATGAATTAATTTCTCCAATCGTTCCACCCTGAGAGGGAAGATAAAGGTACACGTTATCATGCGTTACCAAGATCATGCGTTACCAAGATCATGCGTTACCAAGACGCATCACCAAAAACGAGACACATCACTGCTCAAACCTTATTGGTAAGTAGGTGCCGGGAACGGGATTCGAGCCCGTGACTTCCAGATACCTCAGGATTGAGCGCCTCATATAATTCCCTATGAGTCTGGCGCCCTAACCAGCTAGGCCACCCCGGCACGGCATCCATCCTCAGATGATTAGTTATATGAGCCTTGTGCTCGCCTGGGACAACCTTTTATTGGCAAGGCCGGCATATTGCCCTGACCAATATGCAATCGAGCATCTGTGGCACAGTCTCAGATTCACTCTCCGGCAAGCTGATAGTGGTTGGCATCACAGGCAGCATTGCCGCAGTCAGGTCTGTGGACCTCATCCGCGACCTGATCCGCCGCGGCGCAAAGGTTCGCTGCGTCATGTCCAAGGCAGCATGCCAGATCCTTCATCCCTATGCCCTGGAGTATGCAAGCGAAAATCCAGTCATCACCGAGATCACGGGCAGGGTGGAGCACGTAATGCTTTGCGGCGTGGAAGGTCCAGCCGACCTATTCCTGGTAGCGCCCGCCACTGCCAACACCATAGGCAAGATGGCCCAGGGAATAGACGACACTCCGGTGACCACCTTCGCCACCACGGCCATAGGCAGCGGCAAGAAGGTGATGGTAGTCCCGGCCATGCACGAGGCCATGTACCGCCACCCGGCAGTCTTAAAGAACCTCCAGATCCTAAAATCGATGTCCATAAAGGTGATAGACCCAAGGATAGAGGAGGGCAAGGCAAAGATTGCTGATTCAAAGGACGTGACCCTGGCAGTGGAGAGGCTTTTGGGCCGTGGAGATCTAAAATCCAAGAAGATACTGGTCACGAGCGGGGCCACTGCAGAGAGGATAGACCCGATAAGGATCCTGACCAACCGGGCCTCTGGAAAGACCGGGACAGAGATTGCACTTGAGGCCTACCGCAGGGGCGCTGAGGTGGCCATAGTCCACCGCGCCCGCCTGGGCCTGCCCTTCAAGGAGGTCTATGTAGAAAGCGCCCAGGAGATGCTGGACGCCGTGCTCTCAGAGCTTCAGTCCGGGTACGACGCCCTGATAAGCACTGCGGCGATAGGCGATTATACCATAGCTCCATCCAGTGAGAAGATCAAGTCAGGCCAGGATCTGGTCCTGAAGATGCTGCCCACAGTCAAGGTGATAAGGACTGTGCGGTCAAGGTACCCTGACCTCAAGATCGTGGGCTTCAAGGCCGAGACATTCGTCTCGGATGAGGATCTGGTGAGCAGGGCCAGGGAATCCATGCAGGCCTCCGGCCTGGACCTGGTTGTGGCAAACGACGTGGGGGCCGGCGGCATGGGATCTGATGAGAACCGGGTCCTGATCATAGACAGGAATGGCGAGGCTGTGCAGGTCACGGGAAGGAAGAGCAAGATTGCAGGAGCGGTTCTAAACGCCCTGGTGGAGAAGCTATGAGAGCCAGAGCCTTTGTGCCTTCTCACATAACAGGATTCTTCGTGGCCAAGAAGCAGGACGACCCGCTGAGGTCCGGGTCAATTGGGTGCGGCCTGGCACTGAAGCTGGGAGCGGTCACAACAGTTGAGCCTGCAGACGAGACCCAGATATTTCTGAGCGGCCAGCTCTCAGACGCGCCCGTGAGCAGGTACGTCGTGGATCATCTTGCCAGGTCCCCGGTAAGAGTGAACACAGATCTCATGATGCCCCTTGGCGCCGGCTTTGGCGCCAGCGGGGCAGGCGCCCTGGGGGCGGCTTATACCCTGAATGCACTTTTTGACCTGGGCCTGACCTCAAACCAGGCTGCCTCAGTTGCCCACTCTGCAGAGGTGGTCAACAGCACCGGCCTTGGCGACGTCATAGGCCAGAACACTGGGGGGCTGGTTGTGCGCCTTGAGCCCGGCGCACCAGGCATTGGTAAGGTTGACAGGATCCCGGTCCCACCCCTGATGATCAACTACGTGGTCAAAGGGCCCATATCCACAAAAGAGGTCCTATCAGACCCTGCGGCCATGAAGGAGATCAATAAGGCAGGCCAGGCTGCCCTAAAAGACCTCCTCGCCAGGCCCACTCTGACCAGGTTCATGACCCTGGCCAGAAGGTTCACTGCCGAGGCTGGACTGGCCAGCGACTGGGCCATGGATGCAATTGAGGCCGTGGAGGCTTGCGGAGGCATGGCCAGCATGATAATGCTTGGAGACTCCGTATTCGCCATAGGCGGTGCCGAGGCCCTGGCTGAGTTTGGCCAGGTCGGGACTACTTACGTATCGCAGAGAGGTGCAAACCTTGACTGATATTCCAAAATCCCATCCCAGATACGAATCGCTATTAGCCAGAGAGAAGATCACTGAAGGAGTTAAAAAGGGCCTCACAAGCACCCAGGGCCTGATAGCCCAGGGCAGAGGAGAGGCATTCGATTACCTGCTCGGGGAGAAGACCACGCCCCCGGCCATGGAGGCTACAAGAGCCGCTGCGGCCATGCTCATCCTGGCCAGGAGGCCGGCCATCAGCGTGAACGGCAACGTGGCAGCGCTCGTGCCGGGCCCGATGGTAGAGCTGGCCAGAGCGCTTAAGGTACCCCTGGAGGTCAACCTCTTCCACAGGACTGAGGAGAGGGTGAAGAAGATCGCCGACCTGCTCAGGAGCTGCGGAGCGGATCAGGTTCTCGGCGAGAACCCCGACAAGTCCGTGCCAGGACTTGATCACGCCAGGGCCAAGGCCACCAGCGGAGGCATCTACGACGCCGACGTGGTGCTGATACCCCTGGAGGATGGAGACCGTGCCGAGGCGCTGGTCAAGATGGGAAAGAAAGTGATAGCTATAGATCTCAACCCCTTATCCAGAACCTCAAAGGAATCCACAGTAACCATAGTGGATAATATAGTCAGGGCCATACCAAACATGATTTCAGCAACAATTGAGCTCTCCAAAAGGCCAGAGGCTGAGCTGCAGGCGATGCTTGAGGGGTATGACAACCGGAGAGTTCTGATGGGGTCCTG
>DATMZB010000620.1:0-3267 GCA_035560655.1 Methanotrichaceae archaeon
TAATGATGATGAAGTATAATTACAGAGATGCACATGTCTGAGCTGCTTCTCTGGCCTGCAGCATCATTCATCATCTTCAATTTTACCGCCACAAGGACAGGCAATTGAGGAATGAGCTATCCGACGTTGTATCCCGACAGATACCGGGCAGCAGCAGCTGATGCCTAATCATGCCACCGAATACTTTCGTCGTCTATGGATAGGGTTTAACTACTGGTGAGGGGATATATTCAAGCGCATAGTTTATTACTGAGATCGAAGATACTCACTAAAAAATTTTAGGGATTTTTGAGCGCAAACCCAATAAGCATATGTAGACATATTACTCTGTTAAGCTGATGATCGAGAGGAGGAGAAAGTTTGCTGCACCTTAGAGGGGATGGGCGGTGAGCGGCAAAATCGTCCAGCAGACGCTGGAAGGCATATCCGTCTCTGCCATGCCCAGGGTTAGAACCACTGACGGGCACCTGCTAGACTGGGACAGGGATTCCATAGCCAAGCAGCTGATCAAGGAGACTAAACTATCTGAGCAGTTTTATAAAGTTCCGGGCATCGCTGATGAAGAGGCCAAGGAGATCGCCAGGGAGGTGGAACGCAGGATCAGGTGGATGAATGTGAAGTATCTGAGCGGCCCCCTGGTCAGGGAGATTATGAACGTGGTCCTATTGGAGAGGCATCACCCCGAGTGGAGGAACATCTGCACCAGGGTCGGGACTCCTGTATTTGATGCCCACCTCATAGACATAGGCACGGGCTTTGAGTCCAAGGAGAATGCCAACCTCCAGGAGAACGCCGAGACCAGCCACAAGAAGAAGGCCGACAAGATCAGCAAAGAGCAATATTTGCTGCTTTTGCCTCCATATCTTGCAGATCATCACCTGGCAGGGGATCTTCATATCCACGATCTGGAATATTTTGGCACAAGACCGTTCTGCCAGGATTGGGACCTTCGGTATTTCTTCTACTATGGGTTAATGCCTGATGGCCTGGGTACCAAGGCCAGTGTAGCCGGGCCTGCCAAGAAGCCCGAGGTGGCCATACTGCATGCAGTCAAAGCCCTTGGCAGCGCCCAGACCAACTTCGCTGGAGGCCAGGGGTTCTACAACTTCCTGACCTTCATAGCCCCTTACTTCGAGGGCCTGGAGTATGACGAGATCAAGCAGCTGATGCAGATGTTCGTCTATGAGATGACCCAGATGATGGTGGCCCGCGGCGGCCAGCTGGTCTTCTCTTCGGTCCAGCTCACCCCGGGAGTGCCAACGCTTTGGAAGGACAAGCCTGCGGTCTATGCCGGCCGGGTATGGGATGGCAAGGATGTGTCTCTTCACACCTATGGCCAGTTCGAGCGCGAGGTCAGGCTGGCCTTCAAGGCTTTAATGGAGGTAATGCTGGCCGGGGACCACTGGGGCAAGCCGTTCAACTTCCCCAAGCCTGAGATAAGCCTTGAGCCCGACTTCATGCACGAGGATGAGGCCTTCAATGCAGCCCATCCAGACCTGCCCACATACCAGGACCTGTACCTGCTCACATTCAGGCTTGCTGCAGAGTATGGCACGCCGTATTTTGACAACCAGCTGCCAGAATACAGGGGGGCAGGCAAAGGAATATCGTGCTACCAGTGTTGTGCTTACCAGTTTGCTGCGACTTTTGAGAGCGATAGCGAGTTCGAGGACAAGCTCTACTTCAAGGACTCCAAGCACTTCTCCATGGGCTCCTGGCAGGTGGTATCTCTAAACTGCCCCCGTGCAGCCTACCTGGCCCGTGGCGACGACGACCTTCTCTTCCAGTACCTGAGGGACCTGATGGATCTCTCCATGGATATCTTCAAGGTCAAGCGTGAGTGGATGAACCAGGTCATAAAGAACCACCGCATGCCCTTTGCCACCCAGAGGCCCAGGGACCCGCAGACGAGCGAGCACGGGTCGCAGGCTGTGGACCTTGAGGGCCTGGTCTATACCATAGGCGTTGTGGGCGTAAATGAGATGGTCCAGTTCCATACAGGCTCTCAGATGCACGAGTCAAAAGAGGCCTGGAAGCTGGCCGTGCGGGCCATGACTGAGATGGAACTCTATGCAAAGGAGCTGTCCAGCCGCCACGGCATGACAATAGCTCTGGCCAGGACTCCTGCGGAGACCACTGCACAGAGGTTCGCGGTGTCTGACCTGATCCACGAGGAGTACCGCGAGTGCGCTGAGAGGGTTGTGAAAGGCGACCTGGATGCGTCCAGGAAGGAAATGCATAAGACGCGCGACCTGCCTGTGTACTACACCAACGGCACTCACCTGCCGCCCGGGGCAGACGTGCCTATATTCGAGAGGGCCCGTCTGGAGCACGTCTTCTTCCCCATAGTGGATGGCGGAAATATATTCCACATCTTCCTGGGAGAGGCCACACCGGACCCCAAGGGCCTGATGGATTTCGGACTACGCCTGGCGAAGACCACTCAGATTGGCTACTTCACATTCACCAGGGACATGACAGTATGCCTGGGGTGCTACCAGGTAAGCCCGGGCCTTCAGGATAAATGCCCCGGCTGCAGATCGGATGATGTTGAGCACATAAGCAGGATCACAGGCTACCTCCAGGCAGTCAGCGGCTGGAATGGGGCCAAGCGTCAGGAGCTCAAGGATCGCAAGAGATATGACGATCTTGCCTGATCCCGAGGCCTATTTCGACGAAAAGTATATATCATAAGTTACTTACTGGCTGCTTTGCCAGTAAGGCAGATATGGAGGAGTTCGTAATGGCAGTAAAAATCAACGAGGATGAGTGCGTACAGTGTGGAACTTGCATCGAGACTTGCCAAGAGGGCGCTATATCCGGTGAAGCAGGCGATACGCCCAAGCTCGACCCCAGCAAGTGTAAAGACTGCGGCGACTGCATAAGCGAGTGCCCGTCCGAGGCCATCACCAAAGCGTGAGCTAGCTCACGTCTTTTGGCCTTTTTTATCTATTTTTCTTAATTGTTATTCCCGGCCTGGCGGCATCAGGTCCCAGGCGCGGAGAGGGCGCCGCCTTCCAGCTTAAATCCGCAGAGAAATAACGCTAACGAAAGCTATATATCGTATCTACCTACTGGCTAATTTTGCCCTTGAGGCAATTTGGAGGAGTTCATAATGCCAGCGGTAGTCAACAAGGAAGAGTGCGTAAGCTGTGGAACATGCGTCGAGGAGTGCCCAGAGGAAGCCATAACCCTGGGAGATGATGAGATCGCTGTAGTGAACAAGGATAAGTGCACAGAGTGCGGTACCTGCGTAGAGGCCTGCCC
>DATMZB010000621.1:0-2317 GCA_035560655.1 Methanotrichaceae archaeon
CCTCATTCCACCCATGCCCATCATGCCGGGCATGCCGCCCATTCCACCCATACCCCCCATTCCGCCCATCATTCCTGGGGGCATTCCGCCCATGCCTGCGCTGGCTGGGCCCTCGGGCCTCTTCTTGGTGGAGGCCAGGACATCGTCTATCCTGAGTATCAGAGTGGCAGCATCAGTGGCTGAGAGGACAGCCTGTATCTTGACCCTCAGGGGCTCTACCACGCCCATATCCCACATGTTGGCAACCTTGCCGGTGTAGGCATCAAGCCCTGCCGCCTTATCAGTCTCGTGGCTCTTCTTCAGCGCCACCAGCTTATCTATAGAGCTGAATCCGGCGTTCTCTGCCAGGGTCCTTGGGACTATCTCCATGGCCTCAGCGAACTTCAGAGCAGCCAGCTGCTCTCGTCCCCTGAGGGTCGAGGAATACTCCCTGAGCCTCAGGGACAGCTCTATCTCAGTTGCGCCTCCGCCTGCTACCAGCTTCTGGTCCTCAATTGCATCTACCACTGCATGGATGGCATCATCCAGAGCCCGATCCAGGCTTCTTAAGACCTGCTGTGTGCCTCCGCGGAGCAGGAGCGTGACCGACTCTGAGTTCTTGGCGCCTGTGACAAAGGTCATGATGCCATTTCCAACAGACCTCTCCTCAACCACTTCAGCGTATCCAAGCTCAGAGGAGTTCAGCTCATCCAGGCTGGTCAGTATGTTGGCGCCTGTCGCCTTGGACAGCCTGTCTAAGTCTGCCTTCTTCACCCTGCGAAGGGCAATGACTCCGGCCTGGGCCAGGTACTGCTGGGCCATGTCATCTATACCCTTCTGGGTGAAGACCACATTGGCACCGCTTGCCAGGACCTTGTCCACTACGGCCTTTATGGCCTCCTTTTCCATGGCAGCAAACTCCTGGAACTGGCCAGCAGAGGTGATTGAGATCTCAGCCTTGGTCTCTGTATCCTTGGCCTCCAGGGGCGCGCTGAGGATGGCGATCTTGGCATTCTCCACCCTTCTTGGCATATTGGAGTGGACTATGCCCTTATCCAGGACTATGCCCTTGATCAGCTCTGAGTCCTCTACGCTCTCTCCGACCTTCTTCTCCACAAGTATGTCATCCATGTCCACTGTCGTCTTGCCATCCACGGTCTCGGCGGCGGCCAGAACTATATCCACGGCATACTTGGGGATCTTGCTCTCAGGGGACGCAGCCCATTTGCCGGTCATGGCAGTTGTGGCTATTTTTTCCAGCAGTGCCCTGTCCTTCTTTGATACATCTCTGGTAAGTGTGGACAAAATCTCCACTGCCCTGTCAGAGGCCATCCTGTAGCCCTGGACTATCACAGTCGGGTGTACATTCTGGTTTAATAGATCCTCAGCCTTCTTGAGCAGCTCTCCTGCAAAGATGGCCACAGTGGTTGTCCCGTCTCCGACCTCATTGTCCTGGGTCTTGGAGGCCTCTATGATCATCTTGGCTGCGGGATGCTGGACCTCCATCTCCTTGAGAATGGTGACTCCATCATTGGTTATAGTCACATCGCCGACAGTATCCACGAGCATCTTGTCCATGCCCTTGGGGCCTAAAGTCGACCGCACAATGTTGGCCACGGCCCTGGCGGCCATGATGTTGTTGAAGATTGCTTCCTTGCCCGTCTCCCGGCGGGTGTCCCTTAAAATGATGATTGGCGTTCCGGATAAGTTCGGCGTTCCAGATAATCCTGCCATGTAACGACCTCCACGATATCTTCTTCTCAGGCGATAACAGTATTTGATCTTCTATAAAACATTTTTCCTTAGAGGTACTGTTGCATACGTGGTTGGTTTGGGTAGGTGGTGCAGGGAGGTTGGTGAGTAATACTTCCATATGAATTGCTCTTACATGGTATTATAAACAGATTTCGAAACATTGTTAATTCTTGGTATATGTAAGATGACGGGCTAATCAAGGCTATGACCAACGCTTGCTTCGGCTCAACCGAAACATTTATAAATTCATAGTGCCGATGCTAGCTCTATACAAGCCCTATAGTGGCCCTATGTCCGCCCTGTATATGCCCTAAGGTGATAGAGATGCCTAATACGAAAACGGATCGCCAAATGAATTTGAGTGGTGAAGCGGTGGTAGAACATCCCAAAATGAAAGACCTGACGTGGAGACAAAAACAATCGTTGATATCAATCTATTGGAGAATCAAAAACTTCGGAAGCGCTACCTTCTCAGATGTCGTGGGGGACGTGGGGGTCGCATTTGTTACAATGGCCTACCATCTAGACGCGCTGAACGACAAACATTTGATCCAATGCAATAAAAAGCCAATTAACATGGAAT
>DATMZB010000622.1:0-2135 GCA_035560655.1 Methanotrichaceae archaeon
TGTTACATTTTACCTTAAAGGCCACAAAGTTTCCTCAGATTTATTTTTGTGACCAGCTCATCCTCATTTATTCCTCGTCCTTGAAGACGAGATTGACCTTAAAAACCCCTGATTCGTTCTCCAACTTGATCTCGAACCCCATCTTCTTGATCAGGGCAAATATCGGCTGGTTTCTCGCAAGTGCGTCACCCGTGAACCCAAGCAGCCCCTGCTTCTTGGCCAGGCAAGTGAGATAAGAGATTAGCTCAGATCCAATGCCCTGATTATGGCAATCATCCCTGACTACCAGGGCCAGGTCGGCAGTACATAGGTCGGAATTGAGGCCGTATTGGCCCAGTCCTGCTATCTTCTCCTTGCCATCAATGTTCAGTATAGCAAGGATTGTTTTATTCCTGGTGTAATCTATCACCACGAAGTTCTGCAGCCTTTCATGGGGCATACCCTTCCTTGCAGTTAGGAACCTTTGGAACATGCTCTCATCTGATAGAGAGTAAAAGAATTCCTTGATCAGAGGCTCATCGCTGATCTTTACTGGCCTGAGCAGTATCTCCAGGCCGGTCTTGGTCTTCCTGTGTACCTCCAGGCCTTCGGGATACTCGCCCTTCCTGCCAGGTATGAAGGCCTGGTCTGGATATATGTACGACCGCTTCTTAGCCTCATCTATGAGCCATGGCCGGTACCTTGGATGTGCTATGGATATCAGGTCCATGGCCCTCTCGCGTATGCTCTTGCCGTGAAGGTAGGCTATGCCGTACTCTGTCACCACATAATGGATATCGCCTCTGGTAAGGGTGACGCCAGTCCCCTCCTGGAGGGATGGCACTATCCTTGATATCCGGCCATCATCGGCAGTGGATGGCAGGGCCAGTATGGTTTTGCCTCCAGGCGCGAGGGCCGCGCCGCGCATGAAATCTGCATGGCCGCCTATGCCACTGTAGAACATCTTACCTATGGACTCGGCAGTAGCCTGGCCGGTCAAGTCAACCTCGAGAGCGCTGTTAATGGCAGTCATGCGCCTGTTCTGTGCGACGATCAGGGGGTTATTGGTATAATCTATAGTCCTGAACTCCACAGACGGGTTGCCGTCCAGGTAGTCATAGGTCTCCTTCCTGCCCATACAGATAGTAGCAATGGTCCTGCCAGGGTTAATGGACTTCTGGGAGTTATCTATCACACCCCTGGCCATCAGGTCTGCGATTCCATCGCTGAAAAGCTCAGTATGAACTCCAAGGTGCTTCTTGTCTTTGAGGCTTGAGAGGATAGCGCCCGGCAGGCTGCCATAGCCCACCTGGATGGTGGAACCATCCTCAACTATGCGGGCGACATAGCTGCCTATCTTCCTGGCAGTATCTCCTGGAACCTGATCCAGGTACTCCAGCAATGGTTCATCGTGGGCAACTATGAAGTCCACTTCATTTATGTTCAGGAAACCATCGCCCTGAACCACTGGCATTCTGGGATTGGCCTGGGCTACGACCAGCACTGATTTGTCGACTGCCGTTCTGGTTATATCAACGCTGACCCCCAGGTTCATCATTCCCTGCTCGTCTGGAAGAGAGGTCTGTATCAAGGCCACATCCATAGGTATCTTACCAGCCCTTATCAGATCGGGGACTGCCGACAGGAATACAGGTGTGTAATCTGCTGCAGCTTTATTCACTGCCATTCTGATGCTATCGCCTATGAAGAATGAGTTGAGCCTGAAGTTGTACCTGAACTGTTCATCCGTATAGGGAGCAACGCTCAGAGTGACTATGTTCATCAGCTCGGCATCTATGAATGCATTGGGATTTGATCTGACAAAATTCAGGAGGGACTGAATAAGGTATTGAGGCTCACCGCAGCCCGTACCTATGAAAATCCTGTCGCCTGCATGGATATGGCGGAATATCTTCTCCTCATGGATGAACTTCTCAGGCCAGACCTGTTTCATCGCACCAAGACTATTGATATCTCTATCAGTCCCAGATATCCCCATAGGCAAGAGGGTTCACCTGACCAAATCGATATGTACTCATTCTATCTTCTATCAATAGTCATTAAGAATAAACCAGCTATGTATATCTTGCCCTGAGCATATATCTCTTTAATATATCCCATATCATTTTTTAATACAAATTCATTTTATTGAATAC
>DATMZB010000623.1:0-3649 GCA_035560655.1 Methanotrichaceae archaeon
GCTTGCTGGATTGCCAAAGTCAGAAAAATCAACTCGATCCACCCCTTTTATGGGGTGGCGGCAGATCCCAGAACATCGGCCATGCTGTAGATGCCAGGCTTGGCTCCCACAACCCAGCAAGCCGCTCTCACAGCGCCGCTGGCGAATGCTGATCTGCTGTGGGCCTGGTGCCTTATCTCCAGCCGCTCACCGGGACCGGCGAAGAGCACGATGTGGTCACCAACTATATCCCCGGCCCGGACGGCATGGACCCCGATCTCCTTTCCTCTCAGGGCTATGCCCTCCCGGCCGTGCTTGACCTCATCTATGCCTGTAGCCCTCTTGAGAATATTTACCGCCGCCACAGCAGTTCCCGAGGGTGCATCCTTCTTCATGCAGTGGTGGGACTCTATGACCTCTATATCGTAATCCTGGAGTGACTTGGCTGCCATCTCTATTAGCTTCCAGAATACATTGACGCCTATGATGAAGTTGGGGGTTATGACTGCCGCCACCCTTCCTTCTATGGCCCCTCTCATCTGGGCCTGCTGCTCCTTGGAGAGGCCGGTGGTTCCCACAACCAGGTTTATGCCCAGATCTGCGGCTATACCGACGTTGGACACAGCCGCTGCTGGGACTGTGAAATCTATGAGCACGTCGGGCCTCTTCTGAGCCAGAATATCTCTGAGCTCAGAGGCATTGGAGACGGTCACGCCGCCTGCCAGGAGCTTGCCTGTTCCGGCGATGCCAAAGCCTGCAACCAGCTCCATCTCTGGCACTGCTTTCATGGCATCTATGACCATGGTGCCCATGCGGCCCGCGGCTCCGGTTACGGCTACCTTTATAGTCATGAGTACTCGTCCACTCTTCCTATTATCTCTTTTAAGACCTTCTCCTTCTCCTCAGCCATGCTGGCCAGAGGCAGCCGAAGCGGTCCAGCAGCCAGTCCATTATCCTGCAGGCGGTCTTCACTGGTATGGAGTTGGTCTCCAGGAACATAGGACCGGACCAGAGGCGCCAGCTCATAGTGCACTCTGCCATTACTGCACCCTCCAGGCTTCCTCGGGATCTATTCAGCGCAAATGGCCTCTGCAATGAAAAGCTTTTGGATATTGGGGCAAAGCATTCTGTCTCATTTAATTAGTCCTCTCATTTCTCATGCATCCCTGATCTAACCTCATGGCTTGAACACAATTGGGCAGATCGATTCTGCATAGATCCTGCATAGCTCGACTCCTGAGCAGCACTATAAATAATTGGACGACCGATCTATCCATCCTTAAGGAGGGACTGCTGTGATGAGGATTGAGCAGCTATTGGTCATTATGCTGGCCCTGATTGCGTCCGAGCCAGCCTTGGCACAGAGCCTGGGCATGATCAGCTCGCCCAGCATCTGGGACTCGGTGGAATCGTATTGCGAGAAGAACGGTGGCACTCCTCAGAACGGAAAGTGCTACTTCGCAGGTGGCGGGTACTGCGGCTTGGGTGCATTTTATGCCGGAGCCTGTCCCAGCAGGGCAGACAGAGAGCAGGCCCAGTGGGAAAGAGGGGCATATGCCTTCCTGTATGGCGATGATGACTGCTACACATGCGGGCTGGACAGAACTCCAATCGTCAGCTCAGGCAGTCCCCCCACCATCAACTTAGATGGCGCAGCCACATCTAACACAGCCACAGCCATAACAACCACAGCAAGCTACTGGCAAAATCTGGCAGACCAGCAGTACGCTCTGGGATCTTACCAGAATGCGTCGGACCTGTACACCAAGGCATTGAACCTTGATCCATCTCTGACTATTGCCTGGCTCAACCTGGGAAACTGCCTTTTCATTACTGGAATCTATGACAGGTCACTTGCAGCCTATGAGCAGGCTCTAAAGTTGGAGCCTCAGAATGCTTATGCCTGGCAGGGCAAAGGCCAGGATCTGCAGATGCTGGGACGATCAGATGAGGCAAAGGCTGCCCTTGAGAAGGCAAAGGCACTCCAGCCAGGATTAACCCAATCATCAGCCTCAGGTCAGGGATTGAGCAGCTGAGGATAATAGCCCATGGAAACTGTATCCGTGGGCCCTCATCAGCAGTGTTTCTTCTGAGCCCTGAGCCAGCAGTCCATATCCGCGGCCGCCACCTTCCCAGCGCCCATGGCGCTTATGACAGTGGCTCCGCCAGTGGTTATGTCTCCGCCTGCCCAGACTCCATCCATTGTGGTCCTGCCGCATTCGTCAACCACAAGCGTTCCCCACTTGGTGGTCTTGAGCCCCGGCGTATTGGCAGGTACAAGAGGGTTTGGCACAGTTCCAACTGCTATAATGACCGTATCGACATCCATGAGGTGCTCTGAGCCCTTTTTTGCCCTGGGGCTGCGCCTGCCGCTGGCATCGGGCTCTCCAAGGACCATATCGACCACCTCCATTGCTTTGACATTTCCCTTTTCGTCACCTATGAACCTGGTGGGGTTGGTGAGGAAGTCAAAGATCACGCCTTCCTCCTTGGCGTTCTCCACCTCCTCAAGCCTTGCCGGCATCTCGGCCTCTGACCTGCGGTAGACCACATGGACCTCGTCTGCTCCCATGCGAAGAGCGCACCTGGCAGAGTCCATTGCGACATTGCCGCCGCCAATTACTGCCACCTTTTTGCCTTTCCTTATAGGGGTGTCATACCTGGGGAAGAGGTAGGCCTTCATGAGGTTGATCCTTGTGAGGTACTCGTTGGCGCTGTAGACGCCGTTCAGGTTCTCGCCATCCAGGCCCATAAACCTGGGAGCCCCCGCGCCGATGCCCAGGAACACGGCATCAAATCCCTCATCAAGAAGCTCCTTTACAAGGAACTGCCTGCCTATCACTGTGTCCAGCTCAAGGTCAACGCCCAGCGATCTCACATAATCGACCTCTGATTGGACTATGGACTTGGGCAGCCTGAACTCAGGTATGCCGTAGACCAGCACGCCTCCTCCCAGGTGCAGAGCCTCAAATATCACTACCTTATGGCCTCTCCTGGCCAGATCGGCGGCACATGTGAGCCCTGCAGGCCCACAGCCCACTATGGCCACTCTCTTACCAGTAGGAGGAGCTATCTCACAGCGCTCTGTGCAGGCCTGTGTCCTCTCCCAGTCTGCTACATAGCGCTCCAGCCTGCCAATTGCAATGGGCGCGCCCTTCTTTGCCAGGACGCATTTGCACTCGCACTGAACCTCCTGGGGGCAGACCCTTCCGCAAACGCCAGGAAGGCTGTTCTTCCTCTTCAGGGCTCTGGCCGCCTCGGCCATATCACCCTTTCTTAGAGCCCCTATGAACTCTGGAATATCCACACCTACAGGGCAGCCCTCGACGCACTTGGGCTTCTTGCACTGGAGGCACCTGCTGGCCTCTGCCCTGGCCTGCTCTTCTGTATAGCCCAGGGCAACCTCCTGGAAGTTCCTCCTCCTTTCACCTGGGGGCTGCTTGGGCATTTCAACCCTGTTCAAATTGATCTTGGACGACATCATATACCTGCTTTAGCCATGCTGAGATGCCTCATCTCCGAGGTTTTGAGCACTACCAGACAGCCTGTGCTATTCTGCGCCGGACTGGATCTCATCTCGATTTCCACAACCAATATAGATAAATTATTCCTCCCTTCAGCCATTTCGAGATGGAAAACTCAGCCGGGCAGAGATGATTCAATATACCAG
>DATMZB010000624.1:0-9500 GCA_035560655.1 Methanotrichaceae archaeon
CATATGCCCCGATAGCATCTCCTCCAGCATGATAGAGGTCCAAATGGCGAGGCGCAATCTATTAATTTCCATCATCATTACCAAGGATAAATTGAAGTAGCGAACTTCCATGATTGCCAGCAGCCTTTCGATTTTCGGAAGGTTGTTTAGAAGAGGGTCTTGCAATCGAGATGTGTCAGCCATCATAGGATGGGTGCCCAGGCAGGTGAGATACAGGAGCTGCGCTATCACAGCTTCCGTCCATTGAAGTCCGGGAGTGGTATCCCAATGACTGCCGGAAGCAAATTATGAACTGGCGACAAGTGGTCCACGTGAGAACTGCCGAGATGATCAGGGAGAATCAGGAGCTAGTGAAGGTCAATGAGGCCCTGCAGGCTGAGATAGAAGAGCATAAGCGGGCTGAACGGCTGCTGCGAATCCAGCGCAACCTAGCCATAGCCCTCAGCTCTTCTGGCAGCATAATGGATGCGCTGTCCCGGATATTCGATGCCGCACTTAAGGTTGAGGGCATAGACTGCGGGGCCGTCTACCTGGTGAATGACTCGGGCGGGGCAGATATGGTGCTGTATAAGGGCCTGTCTGATGAGTTTATCGAGTCCTGCTCCAGTTGCGATGCAAGCTCACCCCGGGCTGGCATAGTCAAAGCCGGAGAATGGATTTACAGGGACAGGTCGTATATTGAAACATCGGTTTTCAATGACCTGAGAGAAGAGGGCCTGAGATCCATAGCTGATTTTCCAGTGAAATATGGCAGCCGGGCTATTGCAGCCGTGATACTTGCTTCACGTACATGTGATGAGGTCCCCCAGGACTCTCGCATGGCCCTGGAGGCTCTAGCTGCCACAGCAGTTGGTGCAATAGCCAGGATCACGGCAGAGGAAGCGCTAAGGGAAAGCGAGAAGAGATACCATGAGCTGGCCGATCTCCTGCCCCAGATAGTCTACGAGTTAGATGCCAGTGGAAATATAATATTTGCCAACAGTTTTGGCTTTGAGATATTTGGATATGATCAGTCTGACCTGAAGAAGGGCTTGCACGTCCTTCAGGTTGTATCTCCAGAGGATAGAAAGAGGATGGATGAGGGTCTCAGGCTATCATTCAGACCTGGATCATTTAAGCCTGGCCAGTGTGGCTATGAATACAGGATGCTTCGGAAAGACGGCAGCACCTTTCCAGCCATGATCTATCCTGCCCAGATTGTTAGAGATGGGAAGGTTGTGGGCCAGAGGGGGATCATCACAGACATCTCAGAGCGCAAGCAGGTTGAGAAAGAGCTTTGGAGAAGCAGAGAGAGGTACCAGAATATCTTTGAGAACTCCATACTGGGCCTGTATCAGAGCGTGCCCGAGGGCAGATACATCAGCGTCAACCCGGCCTTTGCACGGCTTTTTGGCTATAATTCCCCTGAGGAGATGCTGGCCTGCGTTAATGACATAGGTCACCAGCTATATGTCAATCCTCATGACCGGGAGAGAGCAATAGAGCTTATCACAAAGCAGGGTTTCCTGGAGGGGTTCGAGCTTCAAGTGCAGAGGAGAGATGGCACAACTTTTTGGGTCTCCATGAACACGAAGATTGTGAGAGATGAGGACGGACTGCACTTCGATGGCACTGTTGAAGATATCACCAAGCGCAAGCGTGCCGAAGAGATGTTAAGAGATGCAAAAGAGGCTGCTGAGGAGGCTGACAGGGCCAAGTCTGAGTTCCTGGCTAACATGAGCCACGAGATTCGCACTCCTATGAATGCAGTCATTGGCATGACCGGCCTACTCCTGGATTCGGATCTGAATTCAGAGCAGAGCGAAAGCCTGGAGATTATAAGGAATAGCGGCGATGCCCTTCTCTCAATCATAAATGATATCCTCGACTTCTCAAAGATCGAGAGCGGCAAGATGGGACTTGAGAATAAGTCCATTGATCTCAGAGGCTTTGTCAAGTCCAGTATGGACCTGGTAGCTGTCAGTGCAGCCAGCAAAGGCCTGAGCCTGTCCTGCAGGATAGATGACTGCGTCCCAGGAGCCATAATGAGCGACCCAACAAGGCTTCGGCAGATTTTAGTCAATTTACTTGCAAATGCAGTCAAGTTCACAGAGAAGGGAGGGGTTGATGTGTCCATCACCTCCAAGGCCCTGGTGAGGGACAGACACCAGCTTCACTTTGCAGTCAGGGATACGGGCATTGGCATACCTTCTGACAGGAGGGATATGCTCTTCCACTCCTTTTCCCAGGTGGATATGTCAACCACCCGCAGGTACGGCGGAACTGGCCTTGGTCTCGCCATAAGCAAGCGTTTAGTGGAATTAATGGGAGGCAAGATCTGGGTCGATTCTACACCCGGAGAGGGGTCCACATTTCACTTCACTATGCCTGCTTTGGCCTCTGCTGCAGGCCTTCTAAGTGTCGAAGCCAAGGCGGCACCTGCGAAAAGTCCAGGCGAGATGAATGGCAAGATGAGAATACTCCTGGCTGAGGACAACGCCGTAAACAGAAAGGTTGTGTCTCAGATGCTCAGGAAGCTTGGGTACCGGGCAGACATGGCAGAAGACGGCCTCGAGGTCCTAAAAGCTCTTGAGAGGCAGCACTATGACTTGATCCTGATGGACATCCAGATGCCGGAAATGGATGGACTTGAGGCGTCGAGGCAGATTAGAAAGCTGAGGCCTGCTGCAGAGCAGCCCCACATCATAGCACTCACTGCCTATGCCCTGGAAGGCGATAAGGAGCGATGCCTGGAGGCAGGCATGGATAGCTACGTCGCAAAGCCCGTGAGGATAGAGGACCTGAAGGCAGCACTGCTGCGCTGTGAGGCGAAGGCATCAGAGGGAAGATTAGCATAATTCTTGGCATTCAGGAAGGCATTTAGGAAGTCTCCCCTGCTGCTGTGAAGGCGAGGCAGCTTAGCCTGAAAATAAGCTGGATAACAGCACAAATGCAGAATATATCCCCCTGGATGATTTATATTTATCAAGGCCATGGTAGCACATCCATGGCAAAGTAAGCAGATGATATATTATGCCAAGTTCGGGCCTATTATATCTTATCCCGGTTGTGCCTCAAAAGAAATCTTATCAATAAGCTGCGGTACTGTCAATGCGGCAGCTTGCGTTCTATTGGACATGGCTGCTATCTTGAGGGATTATTTGCAATAATTTTTGACAAACTATTTTACCTCGGCCGTGATAAGAGATGTTGAGAGAGATGAGATCAGAAGACCGGCCCAAGGAGTGGACCAGGCATAGACCTGCTGACAAATCCACTGATAACTCCACTGATGTTTCAGCCAAGGATACGCCTAAAGATACCTCCTCACGGGCTAAAGCTGGTGATGAAGCCCTCCTCATCAGGAGGTTCAGGCCAAGCGACCTGGGGGATGTCATGGACCTGGACAGGGAGGTCTTCGGAGGCTATGATCCTGCCATATTCACGGCATTCTATGAGTACCATCCGCGCACCATACTTGTGGCAGAAAAGATGGGGACGGTAGTTGGTTTCATACTCGGGTTCAAGCACTCGCCCATGGAGGGCAGGATATTCTGGCTGGCAGTCAGGCCCGGATATCAGTCCAAGGGCATAGGCAGGAGGCTCCTTACCACAATGCTCAAGATCTTCAGGATGATGGGCGCCATAAGCGCCACACTTGAGGTGAGGATCAGCAACAAAAAAGCCCAGGCGCTCTATACCAGCATGGGCTTTGAGATGGCAAGCATAAGCCCTGGATACTATTCCGATGGCGAGGCGGCCATAATCATGAGGAGGAGGCTTTGACCTGCCAATCCTGCCTGTGATGCCCATCTCATCAGGAGTTTGCACAGGTCGCTGGTCTGCCTGACCCTTTCCCTCTGTTGAGTCCCGGGGATCACTCAACGCCTTTTGCAGTTATCTTAAACCCGGCCGTCTCGCCCTCAGGCTGAGACCGGTGCTTGATTATCCTGGCCCGACGGAGTCCATTCCCGACCTTCTCCAATGAGATTATGGCCTTGGAGATGTGCCCCAGAGATGTGCCGCCTATGGGCCGCAGCCTATTGGTCTCAATCTCTGTGTAGACCTGGTTGGTTATGACTGCAGGGATGCGGTGCCTTCTCGTCATCTCCTGCAGCTCACCCATCTGTGAGGACAGGCTCCTCCTTATGGCCCGATTATCATCAGCCTCAAGCTCTACTCTGTACAGGGACGTGGCCGAGTCAACGATCACCAGGCCGAAGTCTCTTCCAATGATCTTGGATGCGTCCCTGATCGATATGTGCTGCTGCTCCAGGTCCATGGGCTCGAAGATTGCGATCCTGGAGGCGATATCCTTGGCATCCTGGCCTGCTATCTGCATGAACCTGTCAGCAGAGAACCCCTCAGTGTCTATGAATATCACCTTCAGACCCCTGGCCACTGCCTGGACTGAGAGCTGGAGGACTATGTTGGTCTTGCCAGTCCCGGCCTCGCCATAGAGCTGAGTTATTATGCCTGACTCAAAGCCGCCGCCAAGCAATTGGTCCAGCGGCTGGCACCCGGATGGAAGTCGATCTAGCTTCATAATATTTGGAGTATCTATGTTCTAATGCTGGCTTCTCCCATTGCCTTGGGATCTCACTTCTGGTTTTTGCTTTGGGCTGCGCAATCAATCAGGACCGCCAAGCGATATCGCCTCCATGATGCAATCTTGATGAGCCTCAAAGGTCATGCCATCAAGAGATAAATAAGGCCATTATGGTATATGAGATCATGGACAAGCATTAACAATAGTGAGGGCTATTCACCCATCTCCAGACTAAAGAATGGACCCTTCCGACATGCCGCGACTGCTGCGCATATGATCGAGGCCAGTCAGAAGGCCTGATGTAAGGTGACCTCCCTTTCTCCGCTATCCAGATCGATTTTTAGTCAGGAGAAAGACTTAATGGCCACAGTGGCCGCATGAATCATGGTCGTGATCGCACGAGCCTTCATCATGACTGCATGTATCGGCACTTTCGCATGCACTGCAGCCGCCGATGTCGTCCAGAGGTCCGCGGATGACAAATCCAGTTCCCCGCTCATCGTTCACATAGTCTACTATGGTCTCTCCTAAAAGCTCGGCATCCTGGGGGCTCATGTATACCGTTATGCCATTGCTCTCAAAGACCATATCGTCCTTCTCCGGGGTTCCCAGGGCCATCCCGTAGTTGGCTCCTGTTGCATCTATCGCTGCCAGGAACATCCTTATCACCTTCCCCTCGGCCATGCTCTTCTTCAGTATCTCTGCTGCAGCATCGGTAATCTCAATCATCACTACACACTCCAGAAATATAATCTCCCTTCAACTCGTATTTAAACAATCTTATGGCCATCGTCAAGATTTATACGTCATGTGCACTTCA
The DNA here is from genome assembly GCA_035560655.1 of Methanotrichaceae archaeon. Classification (GTDB taxonomy): domain Archaea; phylum Halobacteriota; class Methanosarcinia; order Methanotrichales; family Methanotrichaceae; genus DATMZB01. Next base: position 5,349 of record DATMZB010000624.1, read on the forward strand.
CTAGATCCAATGAGCACCAATATGCAGGGAGAAGCAATAGCAGCACTGCGCCTTGTGGATGGGCCAGCTCTCTAGGGGGTCTTGATACGGGCGTTGATCTGGGAGAGCTTCTCCATAAGAAGAAGATAGGGCTTGAAGACCTGACAGGCAAATGGGTCGCCGTAGACGCATTCAATACTCTGTACCAGTTCCTGAGCATAATCAGGCAGAGGGACGGCACTCCACTCATGGATAACTCAGGCCGGGTCACATCTCATCTATCAGGCATTCTCTACCGCACGACCAACCTCATAGAGGCGGGGATTAAGGTGGCATTCGTCTTTGACGGAGTGCCCCACCCTTTTAAGGCCGCAACCCTCCAGGAGAGGTCTGAGGTGAGAGATAAGGCGCAGGCTGCATGGGATGAAGCCAAGGCTGAAGGCAGGGACGGATTCAAGTACGCCCAGGCTGCATCGAGGCTCAACCAGGAGATCCTGGCTGACTCCAAGAGGCTCATCTCGGCCATGGGCCTTCCAACAATTCAGGCTCCATCCGAGGGCGAAGCCCAGGCTGCCTATATGGCTGCAAGAGGCGATGTCTACATAGTCGGAAGCCAGGACTATGACTCGCTTTTATTCGGTGCTCCCCTGGTAGTGAGAAACCTGGCCATAACAGGCAAGAGAAAACTGCCGAGGAAGAATGTCTATGTCGATGTAGAGCCAGAGGTCATCGTGCTGGAGGAAGAGCTCTCCCGCATGGGAATAAGCAGAAAGCAGCTTGTAGAGATTGGCATCATGTGCGGCACTGACTACAATCCCGGGCTCATGAGGGTAGGGCCAAAGACCGGACTCAAGCTCATCAGGGAGCATGGCGACCTGGAATCAGTACTTGCATCTCAGAAAGAGAGCATTGAGAACTTCCAGGAGATAAGAGAGTTCTTCCTCCACCCTGATGTAACAGATGACTACACCATCAAGATGAGCAAGCCCAGGATCGATGAGATAGTCTCATTCCTCAACGGGGAGCGCGATTTTTCCAGAGAGAGAGTGGAGAAGACTGCACAGCGTCTAGAGGAGGCATTCAAAGTTGGACAGAGCACACTGGACAGATGGTTCTAGCCAGTATGAGCTGGACCTGGATAGGGCTATAGAGCTGGCTCGACGGAAGGGCGCAAGGCGGATAGGCATTCAGGTACCCGAAGGGCTCAAAAGAGCTGCGCATGCCATCTCCAGGCAGATCCAGGAGGCCACCGGGGCTGAAGTCCTAATATCTGGCGATCCGTGTTACGGCGCCTGCGACCTGGACCTTGCCCTGTGCGGAGAGGTTGACCTCATGATCCACCTTGGACATGCAGAGCTTGGAGATCAAGCATCTGGGCATCCTTCCAATGCGATCTTCCTCGAGGCCAGGATGGGTTCTGACCTGGCCGAGGCTGCAGAGAATGCCGTGCCCCTTCTCAGGTCCAGGCGGGTGGGGCTTGCAACCACTGTCCAACATGTGCACAAGCTGGGCCGGGCAGTGGATGTGCTCAAGAGGCATGGAATTGAAGCTCTGATTGGGCCGGCATGCTCAAGGGCAAAATACCCAGGCCAGGTCCTCGGCTGCAGCTATTGCACGGCCAGTGCTCTTGATGTTGATGAGTATCTGTTCCTGGGCACTGGAAAGTTCCATCCTCTGGGCATTGCGCTTGCTACTGGCAAGAGAGTCATAGCAACAGACCCGGTCACAGGCCTGGCAGAGGAGATAGATACCAGCCCAATTCTTAAGCGGCGCTTTGGAGCCATATCCAGAGCCTTTGATGCCAAGAGGATTGCAGTGCTTGTATCCAAGAAGCCTGGGCAGAGGCGATTTGAACTCGCCAGAAAGATGATGGAAATGGGCCTTGCAGCAGGCAAAGAGATGTCACTGATCTATCTCGATAATATAGAGCCTGACAGGCTAGTCAACCTCGGCCTCGATGCTGCAGTCTCCACTGCCTGTCCAAGAATTGCATTAGACGACGCAGCAAAATACAAGATCCCCGTGCTGACGCCGCCAGAGTTCGAGGTCCTGCTGGGTAAGAGGGACTGGGAAGATTACGCCTTTGATGAGATTGGCGAAGCATATTGAGACATAGAATATTCGAGGCTGAGCACTTAGGCTCTTACCTCATTTCCTCTTATAACCGACATCACACCAGCGACGATTAACAATAGCAGCGAGACCCATAGAGCTGAATCCATCCCCGCCACAAACTCTCTGGATATCCCTCCTGTGAGGTTTGTCGTGCCTATGAATATCTCAAAGGCCACAGACCTTGGAATGGAGGCTGATGCCACAGAGATTGCAATGACGAAGCTCCCCAGGATGCCTGCATTCTGCAGCGTCCTGAGGAGCCCGGATATGCTTCCATAGGATCCTGCCTGGGCGCTGGACATCACTGCGGCGTTGTTGGCCGGAAAGAACATTGATGAGCCCAAACCGGATATGGCTGAGGCTATGAGCACAATATTTAGGCTGGAGTCCTGAGTCAGGGTGAGGTATATCAGCACCGCCACGCCCATGATGACCAGTCCGAGGCTGGCTATGACCCTGGACCCATACCTGTCAGATAACTTACCCATAAATGGGCTTAGGAAGCTTCCTACCACATATCCTGGCGTCAGCAAGAGAGATGCATTTAGTGGCGATAGGCTCCTCACCCCTTGTAGATACATGATAATGAGGAAGGCTACTGAGAGAAATCCCAGGGACTGGAATAACGCTGCCAGGGCTGAGTATTTTAGAACCCTGTCCTTGAAGGCCTTGAGATCCACCATAGGGCTTTCTGCCCTCTTTTCGTATAAGATGAAGGCTGGAATGAGAACGACACCCAGGATCATCAATGCAAGGTTGACATTTGTCAGGCCCTCTCCTGCGAAGTTGACTGCGCCAAATGAGAGGGATGAGAGGGCTGCGGCCAAAAGCAGCATTCCTCCCTTGTCTATCCTGGCCTCGACCCGGGTCGTGTCTTTCAGATAGATCACACCCAGGATCACAGCGGCGATACCTATTGGAATATTTATGAAGAAGATGTACTCCCATCCCAGAAAGGTGGTTATGACTCCGCCAAGAACGATGCCGATCATAGCACCTGCAGTCCAGCCCATAGAGTTATATCCAAATGCCTTGCCGCGCTCGTTCTTGGGAAAGATATCTGCAATAATTGCGCCGCTGTTCGACTGAAGCAGGGATCCGCCTATGGCCTGTATGCCCCGGGAGGCTATCAGCCAGTGCATATTTGGGGCAAATCCACAGAGTGCTGAGCCTACTGTGAATATGGCAAAACCTGCATTGAACATGCGGCTCCTGCCGTAAAGGTCGCCAACTCTTCCAAAGGGCGTGGTGGTAACGGCTGTGACCAGGAGATATATCAGTATTACCCATATGGTGGTGGCGATGTCTGAGTTCAGCCCTTCAGCAATTACAGGGAAGGCAAGTATAACGATGGTGCTGTCCAGGGCGCCCATGAGGGTCCCCAGAACCAGTATCAGCAGAATTATGGCCTGTTTCGAGTTCACATTCAGTCATTGTGCAATCAAGCTAATAAATCTAAGGATGTGTCAATATTTCAGCTATATTTTTAAGCCTTCTCTCCATGAATGGATCTGGTATGAGCCTGAAAGATGACCTCCGAGGAATCATCCCTGATGAAAAGCTGGCCATGATGCCAGGCCACTTCAATATTGTGGGGGAGATCGCCATAGTATCCCTTCCACCAAGTCTGGATGATTACAAGGATGATGTTGCCAGGGCTATAACCTCAAGACACAAGTACCTCAAGACTGTGCTCAATAAAGCATCCAAGGTTCAGGGGTGCGGCAGAGTAGCCAGATTTGAGATACTGGCCGGTAACAGTACTATTGCCACTCACACAGAGTTTGGGCATATTTATCGCTTGGATGTGGCACAGGTTTTCTTCAACACCCGGCTGAGCTTTGAGAGGAGAAGGGTCGCCCTGAAATCAAAACCTGGAGAGATGGTATTGATGCCATTTTGCGGAGTAGGTCCATTCGCAGTTCCGGTGGCAGCAGCCGGGGCCACGGTCGTGGCTATTGAAAAGAGCTCTGAGGCCTGCAGGTGGTTAGCAGAAAACGCCAGGCTAAACGGAGTGGAAGATAGGATATTCATAATAAACGGCGATGCACTCGATGC
>DATMZB010000625.1:0-4253 GCA_035560655.1 Methanotrichaceae archaeon
GCAAGAATATACACAAATCTGATACCATCATGCTTTTTCTTTAGCTTTGGCCTATCTGTGGGAGCCGTCACCGCGACCGCAGGGTCAAAGGGGCTGTCGGCCTTTAGACGTCCAGCTGATAATGCCTCGTCCAGAAAGCTATGACTGCCCATCACTTATTGGTGCTCTAAATCCGAATCTTAGAGATTGAGGACTTTGCCAAGTGCAAATAGTTTGGTAAAACGCTATATCCATCATTCTGGAAGTACGATGGATTTGCCATCATCCCAGAACATCTCCTGTCAACTTAGAGGCGTATGGGCGATCGGTAAAACCCTGGAAGAATGCTGTGAGAACTTAAAAGGTGTTATCGAAGGTTGGATAGCCTTATGGTTGAGGTTAGGACTTGCCATACTGCCAATCGATGGGCATACCATAGAGATGCCTTCATGGGTTGAGGCAGTTGTATAGGTTCACGTAGATCTTGGCTGTGGTCGGCCACCCCCTCAGGTATGGCCCCGCCAAAGATAATGTTATTGAGCCGAGTAGAGAGATTACTGGAAGCATATGCCGGACGATGCAGCGCAAATGACCAAACTTTATCGAAATTGTTCAAATAGCGGGAACGAGAACAGATATAACTGAAGCTGGGAGAGTGAATAGGGATGTTTGAGCGCAATGTATCCAAGTCCAATCCAGACCCCTGGACGCAGGCCATGACCGAGATTGGAATCATATTGAACAGATATGGATACCAGGGCCAGGCCGGCCCGGGGTTAAAGGAGCCCACCCATATGATGCCCGGGTCTCTGGCAGGTGCCGTGCCGGCGCAGCAGGCCATGGCCGAGATAGGAGAGGTCCTATCCAGGCTCAGCGGCTTGGGTCTGGGAATAGGAGCGCCCCCCCGTGTCGGACCTGTGTTCCAGGCCCAGGATCTGATGCCCGATCTCCAGAGGCAGGCCCTATCAGAGATGGCAGGCGTGCTCAACAGGTACGGCCTCTCTGGCCAGACTATGCCAGAAGTCAGAGAGCCTGCCCATGGTGTGTCGAATTTTGATGCTCAGCAAGACCCATGGACGCAGGTTGTATCTGAACTGGCAGGCGTGCTCAACAGGCACGGCCTCTCAGGCCAGATCGGACCTGGGATCAGAGGGCCAGCTCATGTCGTGCCTGGAACCTTTGGTCCTTTGTCAGACCCATTTAAGCAGGCGCTTACCGAAGCGGGCGATGTGATGAGCAGATACGACATCTCCCGCCCAACAACTTCAGGCATGTGCCAGCCACCTGCCATGGTCCCTGGGGTGAGGGAGCCAGCCCACATGATGCCGGGACATTCAGGCATTCCTGCTGAGCTTGGAAGGCAGATCATCTCTGAGATCACAGGGCGCTTGAACCAGTATTCGCCCTACGCCCTATCCATGCCCCAGATCATGGGCGAGCTGGAGAGTGTCCTGTCCAAACTTGGGCCGCAGCAAGAGCCCTGGGTGCAGGCTGCCTTGAGTGAGATCGCACAGAGGCTGAGCGGGTATGGCAACCAGCCAGTGCCTGCTTCTCAGGCAATATCTGAGATCGAGAGCACACTCGCGCGGCATATGATAGGTCCGGGCATAGGAGAGCCGGAGCATATGGGGCCCTTCAATGCCGGTTCATTCAGGTAGTGCCCTGATCAGGAGGTTGCACCTTTGCCGGGGGCAGATCTCACAATCGTCTGTGAATCATGGGGTTTTTGGTCAGCCTTGGCCAACTGGGCAGCCACTCACGGCCATGCGAGGAATGCCATACGTCCTGGGCTGTAGATCTTGGCTGCGGTCGGCCACCTCTGACTCAGCGTTCATAGGGATGCACTATCGAGCTTCAAATTGAGAGCGCTAATCAAAGAAGAACAGCTTCATTTTTTCGGGGCTAGGCATTAACTACCTGGGCTGGTCTCAAGGCCGTACTCCCTAAAGCGCGTCCGCGGGGGACATTTACATTGATTGACAAGTGCTAGCAAAGGCTGTTCGATGAAGGTCAGGAGATGCCTACAATATTAGAAGCCAAAATAGATATCATTGAAACTCAAATAGGCATTCGATATGTTCTGCGAGTACATCCATGCTGCACTGGCCAAGGCCAAGTACGAGATCATCGAAGACGAAGAGCCTTTTTATGGAGATGTTCCTGAGCTTAGAGGCGTATGGGCGATCGGTAAGACCCTGGAAGAATGCCGTGAGAACTTAAAAGGTGTTATTGAAGGTTGGATAGCCTTACGGTTGAGGTTAGGACTTGCTATACCGCCCATCGATGGGCATACCATAGAGATGCCTTCAAGGGTTGAGGCAGTTGTATAGGTTCACCGGCGTCCCCTGGAGTGAACTGGTCAGACGGTTAAGGAAACTTGGATTTGAGGGCCCATATCTCAGCAGTGGTCCACACCTATATTTCATGAGCAAAGGAGATTTGACCGTTGATTTGCCAAACCCGCATAAGAAGGATATTGGCGTCGGCCTTCTTCAAAAGATCTTGAAACAAGCGGAGATCAGCCGTGAAGAGTGGTTCTCAGTGGCATGAGGGCCGGACTATACCAACATAGTGGTTGCTGGTAGCTCAGTCAGTCCTAACTAACTGGGCTGTAGATCTTGGCTGCGGTCGGCCACCCCTGACTCAGCGTTCATAGGGATGCACTATCGAGCTTCAAATTGAGAGCGCTAATCAAAGAAGAACAGCTTCATTTTTTCGGGGCTAGGCATTAACTACCTGGGCTAGTCTCAAGGCCCAACTGTTAGTGCCTGGCCCAGAAAATCGTGCAGACTTTTCTTTGTTTAGTGCTCTTTATCTGGCTTAGATGCATTGTGTTCCCACAGATGCACTTTTAGGCCTCTGCCAAGAGCTGCAGCCCGGATTATATGATGCCACCCAAAATCTCTCTCCCAGCGTCTTCTGTCCAGAACTATGGCTTCCAGAACTATGAAGTCCTGAAGGTGCCATCTATATCACACCATGAAACAAAAGAGGCCTTTCACTTTCATCAACAGCGCCATGAGCGCAGACGGCAAGATAAGCTCATTCCAGAGGAGGCAGATCCGGATATCCGGGCCAGAGGACCTGACCAGGGTGGCACAGCTTCGTGCATCGAGCGATGCCATAATGGTGGGCGTGGGAACGGTCCTTGCAGACGACCCAGGGCTGAAGGTGAAGCCTGAGGCCCTGCAGAGGTCCAGGCTTGAGCGCGGCATGCCCGAGAATCCCATCAGGGTTGTGGCCGACAGCCAGGGACGAACGCCTCCTGATGCCAGGGTCCTGGGAGATGAATGCATCCTGGCCGTATCAGAGTCTGCAATGCCAGAGAGGCTGGAAGGACTGGCCGGGAAGTGCCAGATCGTTGTCTGCGGCCGGACCAGGGTCGATCTGCAGGAGCTGATGTCAGTGCTCTATGATGCCGGAGTGCGCAGGCTCATGTTGGAAGGTGGTGCCACGCTCAACTGGTCCATGATCCAGGCTGGTCTGGTGGATGAGATCTATACCTACATAGGCGCCATGGTCATCGGCGGCTGCGATGCTCCGACGCTTGTGGACGGCGCCGGCTTCTCAGAGGACTTTCCAAGGCTTGAGCTGGCATCTCTTGAGAGGCTGGATGACGGGGCTCTATTGAAGTGGCGGCTGCATGGAGATCGCTTGTATTGAGCGTATAATGGTCTGCAGTGAATGCTCGCTCAAAATTCAGATTGAGAGTATGAATCAAAGAAGAGCAACCAGGGTTCCAGGGCGAGGCACCGAGGATTGGGTGTCTCTGGATTCGTGCTGATAACAAGAGTCAGTAGAAGAAAAGCCACAACCTTCTGGGACAGGCACTAACAGCTGAGCCTCTCAAGGCCTCGGCCCAAAACGCGTCCGCGAGGGACATCCATGTATCCAAGCGAGCGCTTGCCGGGAGCTGTTTGATGGAGACGCCAAATCATTATACATACTTTTGCACTGGCTCAGACAGGCAGCCAGGAGGTGCCCAAATGGACTGGGGCCCAAAAGGTGCTGGGGTCGCCTTGCAGGCTAAATCACCCCTCAATAATGATTGGATAGTGTAGCTTTTAGGGAAAGAGCTGGCCAAGTTTTGACATCGCGGAAAATATGTCAGAAGGATAGCAATGCCATTTAGATAGAGGCATCGCGCGCGCAAGGAATGTGTGGGAATGAAACTTCCATGTTATTTTTGAGGAACATATTGCAAACGTTTATTACTTAGAATTACACTCTGTGTTTTGTAAAATTAGTACAGCAAGGTCGAGATAATACTAAGG
>DATMZB010000626.1:0-6982 GCA_035560655.1 Methanotrichaceae archaeon
GATATACTGTCTCGAAAAATTAAATACCTTGCGATGAGGCTCGGTGCCCAGTGGAACAGTGCTCTGAGGCGCGCGCAGCAATCGGATATGAAGCGATCAGATAATGCATAGAGCAGTAATGGAAAGAGCTGCAATGAAAAGAGCAGTAATGAAAAGGCCGACAGGATAATAAAAATTTATGGGCGGCCGGTGATGGCACTCGGCAGTCCTGCCTAATTGATCTACCTATTTTCTATTCAAAGGCACATACTCCACGCCCGGCCTCCTGCCTCCGACTTCCTGGCGATAGAGCCTCATGAGATCGTAGACCTCTGCAGGCACATCAGTGCTTACGCAGTCTCCCAGCAGCTCCTTGGCATCCTCGGCCATAAAGGGACGGTCATGGGTGTATTTTCCTGATACGAACTCCTCAATGACCTTATCTATCTTCTCCTGGCCGCATTTATTGGTCAGGATCCTCTTGATGAGGTCAGTCATCTGGTTCATGGCCTTTGCGGCCTCTGCTGCATAGATAAGGGTCTTGTCATCTATCCTGTCTATGCACTTCTCCTTGACCACCTTTAGAAGATCCGTGGCCGGGTAGGCGCCTGTCTGGTCTCCCAGCTGGGGATCGACTGGCCCCAGTGCCGCGTGTGGGTCCATTATTATCTCATCTGCAGCTAAGGCGATGAGCGTTCCGCCGCTCATGGCATAGTGTGGAACTATGACCGACTTCTTGGAGGGATGGGCCTTCAAAGCCATGGCTATCTGGGTGGCTGCCAGGGCGAGTCCGCCAGGAGTATGAAGCACTATATCTATGGGGATATCCTTCCTGGCCATCCTTATGGCCCTGAGCACCTCTTCGCTATCATCAATATCGATATACCTGGCCAGGGGTATTCCAAGCAGGCTTATGGTCTCCTGGCGGTGAATTAGAGTTATTACCTGAGTTCCCCGGTTGTTGCCGAGCTTGACCAGGATGCGCTTTCTGGCAGCCTGCACCAGGTTCCTCTGCATCATGGGGTAGAGAAACAGCGCTACGAACAAGATAATCCACAGGTTGTTTATGATTGTGGAGAAGTCGAATCCCATCTGCGCCAAAAGTACTGCCATCAAGGATTATATCCCCTGTCTTCTATTTAAGATTTATTGGGAAGGTCTAAGCCTCTATAGCATTACATTTTCGATCCGGCATGTCCTGAGCTTAATAAGCAAGGAATCAGCGTTTAGGCTGTATTTTCCAGTGAGTAACAAAAGCTCCTACTTTTGCCCCAGTTCCAGGCTGGTCTCAACAGGCCACATCCTTATATCTTTAGCGTTTCATCAAGTAGCAAGACCCAACCGAGGGGGTAATTAGATCAGCCAACCAACATCAATAAAGGCTTTAATTGCCATATCAATCTTTCTGATGGCAATGCCAGGTGCTACAATGGCTCAAAATAACGCTACAGACCAGGCCCAGAACTCATCCCTGGCCTTGAATGAAAGCAATGTGACCACTTCCTGGAACAACCTTACCTTCATGTTCAAGGACAGGGAGTCTGCAAGGTCCGAGTACGATCGTCTAAAACTCGTGCCAGAGAGCATGAACGGCACCTACCGCCCCAAGTTCGAGAACCTGACCGGCAGGGTGCTCTTGAGCTACATAAAGGACCAGGAGAACTTCTCCAAGTCACTGGATGTCATGTGGTCCTATGTCTCAGGAATGAACTCCCTGAACGTGAACGATAAGTTCTTCGAGACCTTCCTCTCAGATGCCCAGAACCTTTCCACTGAGTATAACAAGGCGATATCCTTTGGAGATGTTAAGCTCAAGTCCCTGTCCAGGGCTGAGTGGGATCGGCTCTTTGCAGAAGAGCCCGGGCTTGAGATGTACAGGGCTTATTTGGAGGCCAACTACATCCGGTATGCAGATCACAGGCCCAGGAATGAGACCCATGCAATCTTAATAGCAGACCTCCAGAACCAGCGCATGAAGCTGGAGACTGAGGCCCTAAAGAAGGTTACCAACAACGTGACCAATGTGGGGAACATCACCCTGGATGACGGCACTCAGTATCAGGTCGATTCAGGGTCCTACTCAAGGCTGATGTCCACAGACACCAACAGGAATAACAGGAAGAAGTGCTATGATGCGCGGTTCTATCATATGGTGAATGAGTCTGACAAGATGGCGACACTCTACAGCCAGAAGGCCAAGCTGGATGACCGCCTTGCAAGAGAGCTGAACTTCACAGATGCCTACCAGTCCAAGATGTATGATGACTACATGACTGCAGACCAGGTCGCTGTGATGAACACAGTCTTCAAGGATAGAAAGGCCGACTTCGATAGATACTTTGAGTTTAGAAAGGCTCGTCTGGGGCTGGATCCTCTCATGCCCTATGATCTCGACCTTCAGCTCATGAAAAACCCTGACAAGAACTACAGCTATGCCGAGGCATTAAAGGATGTGCAAAAGTCCTACTCGAAGATGGACCCCGCATTCAACCAGATCTTCATAAAGACTGTCACCAGTGGCTCAATAGATGTCTACCCCAACCCGGACCACGGAAAGCAGCCCGGTGGCTATTGCCAGTACCTCTCAGCATTAAAGCGCCCTGCGCTCATATTCCTGAATTACAACGGCCTGCTGGATGATCTCACCACCTTAACTCACGAGATGGGTCATGCCATTAACTCCTATCTGATGGCCAACTCAGTGGACTACCTCTACTGCGGAGGCACAATGTACGAGGCTGAGGTGGCCTCAACCTTCGATGAGGAGCTCTTTGTAGATTATGCCATAGAGAACTACGACAGAGATACGGCTACGGCCCTGCTGGCCCAGCACATAAGCGACTACAATAACCTATTTACAAGGCAGACCCAGATCACGGAGTTCGAGCGACAGGCACACGAGCAGTGCCAGAAGAATGGCAATATAAGCGGCGCAGAGATGAATGCTTTATGGACAAAGCTATGGAAGGAGTACAGGACCGATAAAGTCGAGTTCTATCCAGAGGACTGGGCAGACTGGACCCGAATAAGCCACATCTACTTCACCAACAACTACTACACCTACAGCTACTCCCTGTCCCAGGCCATAGTCCTCTCTCTCTTCAAGAAGTACAAAGATGATCCAGTAGAATTCAACAAGGACTACATAGCCTACCTGTCGGCTGGAACGACCATGACCCCGCCCCAGAAGCTGAGGAAGTATTTCGGCATAGAGATGAACCGGCAGCTCTTCGAGGACGCCATGGATATGGTCAAGCTGAGGGTGGATCAGCTGGAGGAGCTGGAGGAGAAGTCCTAGAGTATCATTTGCCCAAATTGTGGCCTAAAAGCCACCATCTTTTTTCTATTCTGCAGAGACATAGGTTAAATACTGCGAGCCTCATGAACGACGTTTATGGAGCTGGAAAAGGCGGATATCGACATTTATCTCAAGCTATTCTGAGATATGGATGGAAGACATTGGAAAATAGATCACCAAAGCCGCAGAGATCAACCGCCCAGGTACAGCTTTCTCACATCAGCATTATCCAGCAGGCGGCCCGCCGGGCCCTCGAATCTGTTCCTTCCCATCTCCAGGATATATCCCCTATCGCTTATTGCCAGGGCCTTCCTTGCATTTTGCTCCACCATCATTATGGCAGTTCCTGACTGGTTGACCTCTTTTATCTTGGAGAAGACCTGGTCTGCCAGCTTTGGGGACAATGCGCTGGATGGCTCATCCAAAAGCAGGAGCTTTGGCTTGATTACCAGTGCCCTGCTGATGGCCAGCATCTTCTGCTCTCCACCGCTCATGGTGCCTGCCCTCCTGTCCAGCTTGTCTTTGAGCTCAGGAAATATCGCCAGCACCTCATCAATGCTGTCATCTATGCAGCACCCTCTTGTGAAGGCCCCCATCTCCAGGTTCTCCCTTGCAGTGAGCGATGGAAACACATTCCTCTCCTGGGGGACGTAGCCGATTCCAAGCCTCACCGCCTTATCAGGCCGCATGCCTGATATCTCGACGTCTCCAAACAGCACCCTGCCGCCTTTGAGGTCTGTCAGGCCAAGGACGGTCTTCATGACTGTGGACTTTCCTGAGCCGTTTGGCCCTATGATTGTCACTATCTCTTCATCGCCGACCGTCAGGGACAATGCATGCACTATCTCCATGGCGCCATATCCAGCGGTCACGTCATGCATCCTGAGCATCAGCGCCCCTCCCCAAGGTAAGCATCCAGGACCTTCTTATCCGAGATTACCTGCTCTGGCGAACCGTGGGCCATGACAGACCCCTTGTTCAGGACGTAAATCTCGTCAGATAGCTCAACCACATAAGGAATGCCATGCTCTATGATCATGATTGTAAGGCCGCCGTCTCTCAGCTCCTTTATGCGCTTGATTAGAGTCAAAGACAGAGATGGATTCACGCCTGCAAACGGCTCATCCAGCAATAGAAGCTTTGGGTCCGCCATGAGGCTTCTGGCCATCTCCAAAAGCTTCTTTTGGCCTCCTGAGAGCGATCCCGCATACTCATCTCTCATCCTCTGCAGGCTGAAGAAGTCGAGGATCTGTGCCGCTTTTTCTCTTATCTTTTTCTCTTCAGACCGCACCCGATAGAGGCGAAATGCTGCATTCCAGATCGTCTCTCCTGACTGGTTCTGGGGGCTAAGCATTAGGTTATCGAGAACAGTCATCCTGTTCAAGGCCTTTGGGATCTGGAATGTCCTAATGATTCCAGCTCTTGCTATCTCGTGAGCGGGCAGACCTGTGATCTCCCTGCCCTGGAAGAGTATCCTGCCTGAGCTTGGGCTTAAAAATCCTGAGACCATCTCAAAGAGGGTGCTCTTGCCAGCGCCGTTTGGACCTATGAGCCCGACGATTGAGCCCTCAATGACAGACAGATCGCATCCGTCGACCGCCATCAGGCCTCCAAACCTCTTGGAGACCTTCTGCACTGACAAGATCTCATCCGCCAAGTCCAAGCTCCTCCTTTCTTCCAAGCATCCCCTGAGGCCTAAACATCATCAGCACAATCAGTATGAGACCGATGAGCATGATCCTCAGCGCGCCGACAGCTGTCGGGCTTAACGGCAGGTATGACTCCATGAACCTGGTTCCTGAAAAGAATCCCCATAGCAGAAGAGCGCCAAGCACTGTGCCCCTGTTATTTCCGCTGCCTCCAAGGACCACCATTATCCAGGCATAGAACGTCTCTATGGGCTCGAAGTTGTCCGGGTTTATGTACTGAAGATAAAAAGCGAGAAGAGATCCGGAGAGTGCTGCAATCATCGATCCCAGGACCAGCGCCTGGACCTTGTACCTGAAGACGTCCTTGCCCAGTGACTTGGAGACCTCCTCGTCCTCCCTTATGGACTTGAGGACCCTGCCCCAGGGCGATCTTATGAGAATCTCTAAAAAGGCATATACTGCAACCAGGATGATGAGCACAATTGCAGCCAGGAGCAGGTTGTAATCCTGTGCTGAGACCAAAGCCTCCAGCGGGCGGGGATAGCCGTGGATTCCAAAGGCACCCCTCGTCAGCCATTCCTCATTGTGGAGCATGGAGCGCAGGATCTCTGAAAAGCCGATAGTAGTTATCGCCAGGTAGTCCTCCCTCAATTTAAGTGTCGATACTCCGAGGAAGGCTCCTGTAGCTCCTGCCAGGACCATTCCTGCGATCACTGCCAGTGGCAGAGGCACGCCCTGGATGGACAGGAGCACTGTGGCATATGCCCCTATGGCCATGAAGCCAACGTGGCCGAAGTTGAGGAGGCCTGCAAATCCCCACTCCAGGTTCAGGCCAAGTGCGAATATGGCATATATCCCGGCTGTCAGGAGTATGGTTATTAGATAGTCGAGCATTAGCGCCCACCCATGATCCCTTCGGGTTTGATCAAAAGGACTGCGATCATTATAGCAAAGCTCACTGCCAGCTTGTATTCTGCAGGCAGGAGTGCAGTTGACATCTCCTGTGAGAGCCCAATTACTATACCGCCTGCGGCTGCTCCATAGGGGTTCCCTATGCCTCCAAGGATGGCGGCTGCAAACATGGGCAGTATCATGAACCAGCCCATATTGGGGTTGATGTTTGTGATAAGTCCGTACATTATTCCAGATAGGGCTGCCAGGCCCATGCCCATGGCCCAGGTATATCTGATGATTGCATCCACATCAATTCCTGATATCCTGGCAAGGTTTGGATTATCTGACAGTGCCCTCATGGCCTTGCCAAGAGATGTGGTGCTGAGGAGCCTGTGGATGCCAAGCATCGCTATTGCCGCAATGATCACCACCATGATCTGGTAGTCTGTGATCATTATTGCACCAAGAGATATCCCCTCTGTGACTGGCAGCGGGTCCCTCTTGATGTCAGGGCCAAAGAAGATCACTATCAAGTTCCTCAGGGCCAGGGCCACGCCTATTGAGAGTATCATCGTTGCAGTCCTGCTTGCACTCCTGGACCTCATGGGCTTCCAGACTGCAAAGTCCAGGACTATGGCCAGCAGCGCAGTTGCAGCTATGGCCAAGGCTGAGGCTCCTATAAACAGGATGCCGCTGGTGGCGAAGAGAAATGCCATGTAGGCGCCCAGGGTCAGGAACTCGCCATGGGCAAAGTTGGCGAAGTTGAGTATCCTGTAGACCATGGAGAGTCCAATAGCGCCAAGGGCAATGATGCAGCCTAGAACTATGCCGTTTATTACGAGCTGCAGTATCATTGACTTCCTCGCACCGAGGCCTTGTAGCCTGGTTTTATTTGAACCTTTTCATCTCCTGGAAATCTGCATCATTTATAGAGATTAAAACCTCGGCAATTTATAGGCCGTATCACAAATATGGATATATATCTTCAGGAATGTCACGACTGTTCAGAAATGATAGCATCATAAGGTGATTAAATGAGGACACGGATTTGCATCATTGCCCTGGTGCTCATTCTGCTCGTGGCCTTTTCGGGCTGCGTCCAGAAAGAGTCAACTGGGGGCAACAAGACCTCTGAGGGCTCTCCAGCGGCGAGCACAGCGAC
>DATMZB010000627.1:0-4109 GCA_035560655.1 Methanotrichaceae archaeon
CATTAGAAGGAGCAAAACGTGCGGCTGCCGGGAATCGAACCCGGGTTACGAGCTTGGGAAGCTCATGTCATAACCGCTGGACCACAGCCGCTCGGCAGTTAATCTTGCACATCTCTCATAAAAAGGTTATGCCTTGGGGTGAGATGCTATAATCTCCTCGAAGGCCTTCCGCACATAATCCAG
Source organism: Methanotrichaceae archaeon (assembly GCA_035560655.1). Lineage (GTDB taxonomy): Archaea > Halobacteriota > Methanosarcinia > Methanotrichales > Methanotrichaceae > DATMZB01. Next base: position 184 of record DATMZB010000627.1, read on the forward strand.
CTCATCCTGAGACAGCCCAAAGGTGCTGAGCTTGAAGTATTTCGTAAGTCCAGCCTTGATCCCGCAGATCCCCCTATCCTTCAGGTCCCGGTACAGGAAGAACCTTCCCTTCTTGGCCTTCTGTGAGATCTCATAGAGTATCTCAGCCGTAAAGAACATGAGGTCGTGGTTGTGGGGCCGGTCCCCCTGGAGCATGATCCCCAGTGACTCCATGCCCTCAGCAAACTTCCTTGCCTTCAAAACCTCCTCATCCCAGTGCTTTACCCTCTCCACAACCGTGGGGAAGCTGGCCATCATTGTCAATAGGGGTGCCCCGCGCACTGTGCAGCCCAGGAGCTCAACCTCCTTGTTCTTCTTAGTGGATGAGATCTTGAATATGGACCTTGCCAGGTCCTCAGTTGCGCCGATGACTCCCACAGGTCCGCAGCTGGCCATTGACTTGTGGCCGCTTCCAACGATGATGTCAGCACCAATATCGCGAGCATTGACGGGCATGCGGCCAACGGCATACGCGCCGTTCAGAAGGAAGGGCACGTTCTCATCATGGCATATATCTGCCACAGCCCTGGCATCTGCCAGGTTCCCGTAGTTGCCGTCGGGATAGGTCAGAACAGCCATGCTCACGGTCCCCTTGCGCTCGTAGACGTTCATTATGGCATCGCTGTAGCCCTCAGCCGGGATATGGTAGTCCGGAGCGCCGCTTGATTTAACGTACTCTATGTTCAGCCCGGCCCGCTCCGCCGCCAGCACTGTAGTATAGTGGGCATTGGCATCCATGACCACCCAGTCGCCCTTCTGGCAGAGGGCGTGCATGGCCGCAAACTTGCTCTCCCTGGCTCCATGGGTGACCCTGGCCTCATCTGCGCCCAGGAACTCGGGCAGGGCGCCGTGGATGAAATCCTCTATGGGCGGGTTCTTGATGTGGTCCATGGACCCTGCGCAGAAGTCACATACAGAGTAGCCGTCACCCCACTCTATCAGGGCCTCTTTAGCCTCTGGAGTTAGGAGGCCTCCGCGCTGCAGGGGGTCTATGTTGATTCGTGCAATGTCTCTCTTAATGTGAGCAAACTTCTCAAGGTTGTCCAGCATTGTCAATCTATAATGGCGTGTTTGCCAGGAATTATAATCCTTTGCCCTCAGTCCCAAAAAGGTGATATATTTTCGTGTCCAACCAGGAATCAATGGCAGTAGTCATAGGGCACAGGGGAGCTAGGTCTCTGGCCCCTGAGAACACACTGAAGGGTATCAGGACTGCAGCCGCCTGCAAGGCCGACTACATAGAGGTGGACATAAGGCTGAGCAAAGATGGCGCACTGGTGCTCATGCATGATGAGTCAGTGGACCGGACCACAAGCGGCACGGGAAATGTAGAGGATCTCGCCTTAGAGCAGATCCGGGCCCTGAAGATCAAGGACACAGCCCTTGGCAGGGATCGCGCCAGCAGCAAAGATAGAGACAAAGGCAAAGACAGCTCCATGGAGATCGAAAAAGTCCCCACACTTGAAGAGGCAGTAGCATTATGCAGGGATCTGGGCCTCAAGATGGTTGTGGAGATGAAGGAGGAGGGGATCGAGGAGAAAGTGGCTGAAGAGCTGAAAGGCGCAGAGGCCATAGTGACCTCCTTCTATCACGAGTCAGTCCGCGAGCTGAAGGATATCTCAGGGCTGAAGACAGGCATAATCATCTCATCCCTGCCCGTAGATCCGGTAGACCTTGCAGTCAAGGCCAGGGCAGATGCCATATTTCCAAAGAGGACAAACCCCAGGATGTTCAAGGCTGCACATATGCGAGGCATAGAGGTATACCCCTGGACCATCAATGCCGCGGCGGAGGCATCCTGGCTGCTAAGGCTCGGAGCCGACGGCCTTGTGACAGATGACCCCTGCATGATGAGGTCTGTAGTGGACCAGCCGCTAAAAGATACCTCTAAAAGCAACTGTGAATATTATCCATGCCATCACTTTGAGGGCCAGGAATGCACTCACTGCTACTGTCCTCTCTATCCCTGCAAAGACGCCGATCTCGGGAGGTTCGTGACCACCAAAATGGGCAAGAGAGTTTGGACCTGTATAGACTGCCGTCTGGTTCATAGGGCTGAGGTAGCAAAATATCTTACTGATCATCCAGGCGCCAGCACCACTGAGCTGAAGTCGATAGACCGTCAGGATGCTTCAAAATCTCAATAGAACCCGGATGCAGGTGTCTTAATTGACTGATATATATTTAGATTGTTTTCACTCCCTCCTTGCGATTGGCGTCGATAAACCATATCGTTGATGGTCGAAGAATGCGATGGAAACCTTTATGCGTACCCGCGTGGTAACTTCCATAGCATGAGACATATTGTAGCAGTCCTAATTGCTTTACTGGTTATGCTCCCTCTTATTTTTGCAGCGGGGGCGCAGACCAGTACGACATCATCTTCGACATCGACCACTGCAGCATCAACAGCTCAGCTGGCTCCAGTATCGCCAAAGTCGACAACCCAGACATTGCCCGCTGAGACCGGTTTAGATACCACCCAGTCCATTGCCGCCTTTCTGAATGATAACTGGCTGCCACCCACTTATGCAGCTCCAAATCAAACTGCACTAGTTGGCGGGAATGCAACAGCAGCCAATGCGACAGCCAACGCTACAGCTCTGGCAAACGCTCAGTTCCTTGCCGACAGCAGTATCCAAAATGCTTACCAATCTCCAGTAAATGTCGCTGAGCAAGCAAATAAGAACGGTGTTCGGCAGCAGAGCGGCTATGCCATACTGGATTTCCTGAACGATAACTGGACCCCAGGAATGCCTGGAAACCAGGCACAGTACGTAGATCTCAATTCAGCTGGCTACTCGATGCACCAGATGAGCTGAATTGCCTTATAAGAAATATTCCAGATCCGGACACTGACAGATTGCCTCCGGGCATATCTGTCAATCAAATATTGATTCCAGGTAGATGCGCTCAGTTCTAAGTGCGTCTGCCTTATCCTGCTTATTTAAAGGCATAGAATACTTTTTATCGTCCATCTCCAGGTTCAAAGGTCCTTGGTATTCCAGGTCTCTTAATGCCAAGAGCACATATTCTGCCGCTCCAGTGCTCGGCGGCATATGCTGCACTCCATCCACAGTGGCGCTGATGTGGGCATTGATCATTCGATCTCCTAAAAGGTCCACGAACTCCAGAGCCCTGGACCTTGGCGCAGCGGCAGTGGCATGGGATACATCCAAGGTGAAGCCCACCTGACGGTGGCTGAGAACATAAGCCAGCCCATCAGGGCTGCTGCAGAGGTTCCAGGGCTCAGGAGGCAGGTTCTCCAGTGCCAGGCAAACTCCCAGGCGCGATGCCTGATCCAGGCAGCAGTCCAGAAACCGGCAGAACTTCCTGCGCTCCTCTGGCCTTGGCGGCCTCTTTGCAGTCCTATGCCCGGGATGGATGGTCACCATGCCCGCCCCAAGGTCCCTTGCCAGGGCTATGGACCAGGTGACCTCTTTGATGGTCGCCTCAAAGACAAGATCGTTATATGACGAGGGGTTCAGGTCCATGATTGGTCCATGAAGGTTGATCTTAATGCCCCTGAGCTCCCTCAAGAGCTCTGCATTCCTATCATCAGCAGAGTCGCTACGGCCTTCCCAGTACCAGGGAGTCTCAGGCCAGAACTCCATCTCGTCAATATCTGCCTCTTTCAGTATATCCGCCATCTCCCCTGGGGTACAGTCCCAAAGGAACATGGAAGAGACTGAGACTCTGGCCAGGAACTATCCCCCTGCCTTAACTGGAAAATAGTGGTCGTTGACAGATGGATGAAGCGAATAGTCAGGGTAGGACATAGTCATAGTGGCATATATGGCCATGAGCCGGTATTAACTTTTCCAGCTACATCTAGCCGCAAATATTGTCCACTCCAGTGCCTCTTCAAGGTAAATTCACTGCAGAAT
>DATMZB010000628.1:0-3648 GCA_035560655.1 Methanotrichaceae archaeon
ATTTTAGTCTGCATACAACAGGATAAATTATTTTGAATATTGTTCATTGAGGCAATAGTCAGGGAAAGTCTTATGTTGACTTGCCTTAGCCTCTGCAGATTCTGGCTTGCATGGACTGCCTACTGGATGCTGCTCTTAATCGTCTCTTTGCTTTTGGTCAAGATAATGACGGACTGGGTTTTTGGCGAGATACCAGTGGACTGGACTGATACTCAGGCAGTAGCCCTAAAGTGCCTCTGATTAAGGTGCATCTGCTGGGTTCGGATTGAGAGAATTGATAGAAGAAGAACGACCATAACCTTCTGGGGCAGGCACTAACTACTGGGTGTCTCAAGGCCGACGGCCCCCCTGACCCCGCGGCCGCGGGGGACATTTCTGAATATAGGCAAGCGCTGGCCAGGAGCTGTTAGTGGGAAGATAACAGGCCCAATGCACTTCAATGGTATTGGATACATGTAGACCTGATACTATTGTACTTTGGCAGCGCTCTGGCCTAGATATATGAGTGTTCCCCGCGAACGCGGGGTCAGGGGGGCCCGTCGGCCTTGAGACACCCAGGGCATAGAGTATGGGCCAGAAAATCGTGCTGGCGTTTCTTTGTTTAGTGCTCTTTACCCATATTGGATTTGTTGCGTTTCTACAGCATAGGGTCAAGAGATCTGTCGGCCTTGAGAGGCCCAGGGCATAGATTATGGCCCAGAAAATCGTGCTGGCGTTTCTTTGTTTAGTGCTCTTTATCTGTCTTTGATTTGTTGCGTTCCTACAGCATAGGGTCAAGAGATCTATCGGCCTTGAGACGCCCAGTTTGTTAGTGCTTTGCCCAAAAAAGCCATCGCTATTCTTCTTCGATCGATGCTCTCAATCTGAATCATGGGAGAGCTCCCCACATGGGCGCACTTTAAGGCTGATGCCAGGAGCTGCGCCCGGAGCATATATCACCATCCAACCATCCAGAAGATCTGGCCTGCTCAATCGTCCAGTACAACGAGGCTGAAATAGCGCAGCAGATGCAGAAGAATCAACCATCTTGCATGAATATGGGGATCATAGCCTCAAATCATAGCCTCGAATCATAGCCCTATTTCGGCCCGGATGTACTGGCATATTAAGGGCTCCCAGATAACAGCCCTCAGGTAATGGCCCTCAGCAGATGCGCTCCACCATCTGGGTCATCTTGAATGAGCCCCCGGCGATCCTATCCCTGAGCTCTTCAGCCAGCCGCAGCGCCCTGTGCCTGTCAGACTGCCTGAGCACCACAGGCACTTTTTGGCCGTCATCCATGCATATCGAGCCCAAGCTGCCCTGGAAGGCACGGCCCTCGCACACTGTTGTGCAAAGCCCGCAGTGGAAGCAGAGCTTCTCGTCCCTTCTAACAGAACTGCCCTGGTAGCTAACGGCCCCCATGGGACAGGCCTCTATCACCCGGCACCTGACGCACCCTGCGCACTTCTCCTGGCTGAAAACAACCTCGGGGTCGGAGTTCTGCCAGACCTGGCCGTAGTTGCTCTGAGATATGGGCTGCCTGGTGCAGACATCCATAACGGAGAGCGGAATATCCCTGTCCAAACGCACAATGCTTTCCAGTATTGACTCGCTGGTCACAGGTATTGGCACAGCCCAGGAGCAGATGCACTCAGGGCCTGCAGATGTCAGAAACCCGCCCATGTACTCGGGGTCCATGTGGTGCATATCGGCCACTCCTGAGAGGTTGGGCCGCTCAGGGCTGCTGCGGGTGCCTGTGCCCGTCACAAACCCCTCTGCTCCGTTGATGAGGACCTTAGTCCCAAGGCCTACGGCATCCATAAGTGGATCGTTCTTCAGAGGATTGATCTGGCCGCACCCCGAGAATGTGGCTCCTGTCAGCCTGGTATGAAATCCCGTGGCATGGAATATGGTTGCCAGGGGTTCCCCACCAGGGTTGACAAAAGCTGAGTAGTTCTTGAAGCAGTGGCGTGTACCATACAGCCTTGCGTGGGGCATCTCACCCAGCCTGACCTCTGTGCTGAGCCTGCGGCCGTCGTCGGTCTCTACCTCTACATGGATTGATCTTCCCTCGACCAGGTCTCTGAAGAGGTGGCCTCCACCGTATCCGGGCCGGCTGATGCTGTGTGCGGTCCCAAAGACCACCAGGTCTAAGATACCAAGATTCTCGTTCGGGCAGGGCCCCACCTGGGCAGGCACGCCTGCCATCCAGGCCCGTTTCGCACGCAGGAACGTATGCGGCCCGGCAACTGGAAAGGAGAACACGGCATATGTCCCGCTCATTATGGCCCGCGTGGCTGTTGTCACAACGTCCACATCCGGACGCTCGCCGCCCTCTGAAATCTCGCAGACCTCCTGGGTGGTCATGATCACTGCCTCGCCGCGAGAGACCCTCTCCGAGATCTCCAAAAAGGATCGCACCATGGGCGACCCCCTCTCTGCTGCTTCGAGATATGTTTATCTGTAATCTTACATCTCCTGCCCAGAAGTGTTATTTGACTTTCATTTGCGCCCCTTTTGGGTACGAAATGTGCCAGTCCGGGATACACCGCCGATAGCCTGATAGATCCGATCCGCCCTGGATCTGCTGACCGCAATACATTCAAACCCTGAACTCAGCCATGCCTCTGGAAACTGATTTATATAGAACGCCGTCTATCCAAGCCAAAAGGCTGGAATGCTTGGTGAGACGAAAGTCCCTGATTCTCATAGCAATGGTGGTGATCACCTCAATAGGCTGCATCTCCGCACCTGTAAAGGAGGCCCACTCAAGCACGCTTCGCATCGGCTACCAGCCGAGCACTCACCAGATCGCAGAGATGGTGGCCCAGGAGAAGGGCTGGTGGATGCATGACTTATTGCCCTTCGGTGTGACTGATATCAAAGAGTACGAGTTCCCCTCAGGCCCGCCCGAGGCCCATGCCATGATGGCCGGCGACCTGGATATCGCCTATATAGGCACATCTCCTCTTGTCGCGGCCATATCTAACGGCCTGGATGCAAAGATTGTGGCAGGCGTCAATGTCAACGGCTCGGACCTGATACTCAGGCCCGATCTGCCCTATAACGGACCTTCGTCCCTGGCAGGCATGACAATAGGCACTTTTCCTCAGGGGTCTGTCCAGGATATGGTCCTGAGGAAGTGGCTCTCTGACAGCGGCGTGGATCTGTCGAGTGTCAGGATCCGGTACATGGGCCCGGGGGATGGGGTCTCGGCCATGTTTTCAAGAAGAGTGGACGGGGGTCTTCCTGCCTGCACCCTCTGCCTCATTGCTTGAGCTGGATGGGTCAGGCAGGAAGGTAATCTCCTCAGGCCAGATGTGGCCCGGCCATGCCTGCTGCAGCCTCGCAGTCTCGGGGAGGCTGATCCGGATGAAGCCCGACCTTGTGGCCCAGATAGTCAGGACCCACATCAAAGCCACAGACTATGTCAACTCTCACCAGGAGGAGGCGGCCGAGATATATTCCAATGCAACCGGCCAGGATCTGGAGATGGTGAGGCGGTCTATTGATGAGTGGGGCGGAACGTGGACCAGCGATCCCGGTCCCCAGGTCTCTTCCACTTTGGATTATGCCGGGATGTGCCTTGACCTCAACTACACCTCTGCCGTGATGAATGATAGAGACATATTTGATTACGAGTTCTACAGCCAGGCCGTTTGTGGA
>DATMZB010000629.1:0-3322 GCA_035560655.1 Methanotrichaceae archaeon
TCGTAGGGTAGAGGATATCCTAGCGGGCTTCGGAGATATATCGAAGAAACCCGCTGACCTGGGTTCGATTCCCAGCGAGTCCGCTTCAGCCAAGCCCCAGCTTTTCTGCCATTGCAAAGGCAGCTCTTGCCTCAGATTCGCGATTCAGCGCTTTTAAAACAGTGCCCTTGTTGGACCAGGCCAGCGCCAGGTCAGGGCAGATCATCAGCGACCTCTCAAAGCACTTCAGCGCCTCCTCGAGCCTGCCTAAGTGGCTCAGAGAGTTTCCTTTGTTGATCCAGGCAAAGGTCGGCGATGGGTCCAGCTCTATCGCCCGGTCAAAGCACTTGATGGCCTCCTCAAACCTGTCCATCATGGCCAGGGCAGCTCCTTTGTCTACCCAGGCTATCGGGCTTGAAGGGTCCATGCCAAGAGCCACATCGTAGCAGTGCAGCGACTCCTCATCCCGGCCAACCGACCTCAAGGCCATGCCCTTGTTGATCCAGGCTGCGAAGTAAAGTGGATCTGCCTCCAGGGCACGGTCGTAGCTTGATATGGCCTCGTCATACCTATCCAGCCTGGAGAGGGCGTTTCCCTGGTTGTACCAGGATACTGGTGAGGTTGGATCGATCTTTGCAGCCCTGAGGTAGCACTCTATGGCCTGGTCGTCTTGGCCAAGGCCTGCCAGTACCAGACCCTTATTGTTCCAGGCTGCGATATTCTCCGGGTCCTGCTCTAGGACCCGGTCAAAGCACTGCAACAGGGCCTCAGATGGATTGAGGCCCTCCTTTTGCAGGCCATTGAAGAACGAGGCTTCTTTCATCTTTCAGCATATATATAGTCCCTGATCATGTATAAATATTTCCGGATGATGATGGAAAAGGATTTTTGCCCTGCAGTTCAGAGAGCATATGGGTGTGAGCATTTGGTCGACCTCTTTGGAAAGAAGGGCCAGGAAAGGATATCCGAGCTGGAATCGGCTGTCCTGGCCCTGCAAAAGGAGCGAGATGAGTATAAGCTGATCCTGGAGAAGAGAGACGAGAAGATAAAGAAGCTAACCAGCACCAATCAGGAGGCAAATATAGCCCTAAAGGCGCTGGAAAGCAGGCTTTCCCCGGGACATGCTCAGTTGCCGCCATCAGAGACGGATATGGATAAGGCAAGGTCAATGGAGGCAGAGATTGGGAAAGCCCATGGAAAAAAGATGACTCCCTCAGAGGCTGCCAAGCTCTTCCAGATGCTTAAGGGCATAAGGTCTCAGAATGATGATCTTTTGACCTCCTACCTAATCAGGCCCGGAACGGCATCTGATAAAGGCCTGCCCTCTGACCTACAGAGCCTGGCCTCGTCTATCAGGCAGAGCCGGGGTATGGCTGCATTTCAATGTCCCGGCCTCTTCTCTCTTGCACTGGTGCCGCCTCTGCCGCTGAGTGAGGATGTGCTAGAATTTGATAACGTGTTTCACATTGAGCCCCTACTGGAGATGATGGAAACTCCGCTTCTGGTCATATCTGCCCATGCCGGAGAGACCTTCCTGGGAGTGGCGCTTTCCAAGGACGGGTTCGAGGTGCAGGAGATGGTTGAGAGCCAGGTCAAAGAGAAGCACTCCAAGGGGGGCTGGTCCCAGAAGAGGTTTGAGAGGCTCAGGGAGGAGGACATACGCAGCCATGCCCAGGCCGTGGAGCAGAAGCTCCAGGAGATGCTGAATAAGTACCGGCCTGTGCTGAAATATGCTGTAATCGGAGGAGATCAGAGCCTCTTAAAGCAGATATCTCCCGGGCTGAACCTGCCCAGGGTCGAGAGGAGCCTGGAGAAGCCTGATGAGAAGCATACTGTTGCATTGCTTGATGATGTTTATGGGTTCGTGTTATACAGGAGCTGAGCACTGCCATGAGCGATTGGGCTGAAGAGAAGGAGGCCTCTGATCCAAAGACCGATCCTGAGAGGCAAAGAGAGCTGGCAAGGTCTATAGACTGGCACATAAGGAGGGCGGTGGCGTCCAATGCCAGCATACCCGTGGAACTGCTTGGCCTTCTTGCCCGCGACCCTGTGCAGTGGGTCAGGGAGGCGGTGGCTGGCAACGCCCGCACGCCTCTGGATCTCCTGACAAGGCTTGCAGACGACAAGGATGGATTTGTGAGGGCTTCAGTGGCTTTAAATCAGAATACAACTCCCGATTTGCTCTCAATGCTTGCCGGGGATGAGATGATGGACTACGACTCCACCCTCTCCAAGAACCGCTACCTCGTCAAGGAGGCAGTGGGCAGGAACAGGAACAGCCCGGAGGATGTTCTTGAGTTTCTGTCCGGGGATCAGGATGAGCACGTCAGGGCATCTGCAGCCTCCAATCCTGGGATGCCTGAAGATGCCTTTTCCAGGCTGTCCAGGGATATCAGCTGGCTTGTCAGGGAGAGGGTAGCCCAAAATCCATCCACACCTGATGAGGTGAGAAACTACCTGGCTGAGGACAGGATACAGGATGTGAGGGCAGCAGTGGCAGGAAGCCTCTATGCCTCAAAGGAGGCCCTGGCAAAGCTTGCCCATGAGAAGGCCTGGGAGGTGAGAGAGTGTGTGGCCAGAAATCCACATGCAAGTCAGGAGTTGCTTGAGGCTCTATCCAGCCACTGGTCCTGGAAGGTCAGAGAGGCGGTGGCAGAGAACCCCAATACTGGCAGGTCGGCCTTAGACAGGCTTGCCCAAGATCCGGACCAGAGCGTGTCCAAGGCGGCAAGGAGGCGGCAGGAACCGGGGCTAGAACCATACCGCTAAAGCCTTGATAGCCGAGACGTCCCATCTCCCTGTGCCAAATGATCCGCCCTGGCTCCTCTTGAAGATCTGCCTGGTCTGAGGCTCGATCAGCGACATCTCAACAGTCCTCACTGCAGCGTTCCTGGCCTGAGAGGGCTTGAATGCGGGACCCATATGCCTGTCTGCGCCGGGTATCTCGGCCAGATCGTCGCTGAAGAGGTCTTCTCTTATAGGCATGAATGCTGCCGGAATTTGCTGATGAGCAGCTTCTGCCTGAAGGTCTTCAACTGTCACCACTCCCACCAGGTCATGGGCCACCGGGTTTGAGATCCTGACCATGCCGCAGGCACACAGGCTGTTGTATTCCTTGAACCTGTACCAAAGCCGCCTCGACTTGTCGTCGCAGTCATCCACCTCATCTATGTACTGCCCTGGGTCGAAGGACTCTACTATTGATTGTACTGTCTTGTGGGGCAGGGCCACGTAGCTGTAATCATTGGGGTATACCGTTGCCCTGGCACCGGTGGCCACATAGACTGCACTTATCAGCTCCTGGTAGGTCAGCGTGACTTCATCCATGGCAACTAATTAATAC
>DATMZB010000630.1:0-9269 GCA_035560655.1 Methanotrichaceae archaeon
GCGTAGAAGCCCCGCGATAAGAGCCCTGAGACTTAAATGATTTTAGGAAAATTAATTGAGATATGATTTTATTTCGCTGCAAAGAATCCGCTTTATATTTTGACATAGATGCAGCTGAGAGCTTTGGCTGTCTTATGATCATAGCCCTTATACCAGGCAATATCATCAGGCAGAGGCGCATTTCTCTCTGGTAACGCCATTGGAGACTCCAGCCGGCAAGCTCAGCTTTTCATCTGGCATCTGACTTTTAAGCGCTGCCTGAACCGGCATAGCCCAGTTCCAATGGAAATCATACGGTCCCTCTCTTGGGATCCGCATACTTCCTGGCTCAGACTTTCAGTCTCTCTTCAGAAAACGTGCTTCTATGCGTTTAGAATAGCAGTTGATTATGAATTCCATCTTTTATTTCAATCATCTTGTTATTGCCTGCTCTTCAGCAGTTGACCTCCAGCGGCATTTAGTCCACTGGTATAGTCTCGAGCTGGCTTGCGACGTTCCAGATCAGGGTTCTTGTATGGAGAGGTATGTTCGGATCGTTGCTTATCTCATCCAGTATCGATATTGCAGAGGCTGCTTTTATTGAATCTTTCACTTTTTCGTCCAAGAGGATACCTTTGACATTCTCAGCAGAGCGTCTGATGTTCCTCGGGACAGCGTCGTCGCTCATAATGCGCTCTAAGACTTCGACACATTGCTTAAGGACCTTATCAGCTGTCGTAGAATCACCACCTACACCCCAGGGCGGCAAAAAGGTTAAGCAGTTAACCGTCCTAGTTATCTGAAGAGTGATGTTATAGTCGTTCTATTTAAACGTATGTGATATGGTGCTGTTGATTGAGGTGCAAATGATGGATGAAGAAGAAATGATAAGCAAGATAACCAAGCTCCTTGAGCAGGGGTGTACAATGCTGGCCACCCATCACAGCTGTGGAGCTCCGCTCTTCAGGTGCAAGGGAGAGATTGTATGTCCAGTATGCGCTTTTGAGGGCGGAGCCGAGGCAAAAAGCGCAGAACAGGCTCCGGAGATAAAGCCGGCTGCAGAGAAACCGCGCGAGGAAGTGATGGCTGAGGCCAGGCACGAGCCCAGTCCAGAGCCCGCAGAACAGGACCTGGTAGAGAGGGAGCTAAAAGAGGCAATACTGGGGAAGATCAGAGACCTGACTTCAGGCCTCAGGTCCGAGCAGGACCTGTCCAAGCTCAAGAGCCAGCTTGACTGCCTGGAGGCTGCACTGAGAGTGCTGAGATCGCTTGAGAGGTAAGAGCTAATCCCTGCTGCTGATGGCCTTTCTATCTCTGATGTGGCAGGATCCTGCCTTTGAAGGGAGCCAGTTCCACTGGAAATAAAGGGGTTGTCCAATTGGGTGTAAACTTTTTTAGAAAGTGTGGAATATCGATCCTAATACTTGCCCTAGCTTTGGCTATCTCCTCTCTCTCAGGGTGCATAGAGATGGGCATGAATTCCATTGAAGCTCCTCAGGTCGAGGATGCAGGCGTTCAGGATAACAACTCCAGCATCCGCCTCGATCTCAGCTTCGAATCTGAGATAGATAATGCCCTCTTTAGAACTTGGGGCAAGGCAATCCTCTGGTCAAAGAGGCCTCTTCCCTACCTGCTCTTGAACGCCACACTGCTTCACGATGGCTCAGCCATAGGCCAGGCCAGATACCTACTGATAGACGTAGAGCCTCTTAAGGACTACAGCTTTGATATCTCCAGGACAGAGAAGGCCGATCTCAATGGAGATTACAGCTACAGCTGCCTTCTGGAGGCCACAGGCCCCGATGGCACCATAGCATCTGAGACCAGGCAGTGTCAGGTTAAGTACTATCCACCTGAGCCTTCGGGCTCAGTCCCAGGGCCAGCCCCAGGAATAGTCAGGACTTCTATAGCCAGGACTCCTGATGAAGAGTGGCCGGATTACGAGTCGCCAGCTGAGGCAGCAGAGTCGGAACAGGTCCAGTCTGAGAGCTCTGGAGACGATGAAGCAGATTCAGCCGGCACAGAATCGGCTGTATCAGAGAAGGTCAGTGATGATAGCGTCAATCAATCGCAGGATGAGCAGGGCTCCGTTTCTAACACGGAGGGCTCTGACAGGTCCGTATCTGCAGAGCCTGCCCAGGCTCCTGTGAGCCCAAGGCCTGATCGGGGTGCCGAAAGCTACGTGGGCAGCAAGAGCAGCAAGAAGTATCACAAAATGGACTGCCGCTATGCTCTGAAGCTCAGCGCAAAGAACAGGGTGACCTTCAAGGACATAGATGATGCCGAAAGTCAGGGCTATGAGCCCTGCAAGGTCTGCAGCCCTGCAGGCTAGAAGAGCTCGCCTATGACCAGGCAGGATAGCCCTGGAGCATGGGGCGGAAGGGAGGTCCTTCCTCTGATTATCCTCTCCTGGGGATATCCCAGGTCGGTCAGAACTGCCACGTCCCTGGAGAGGCCCTTCTCCTCCAGGCTGCGGCAGAGCCCCTCCAGATCAGTGGACTCATCTATTAAAAGAAAGACCGATCTTCCCCGCTCTATCTCAGAGGCTATGGCCCCGGCATCCATCTTCCTTCCGTGGACGGTTATGGCCACCATCTTGAGCTGGCTGATCTTCAACCTGGCACAGGCTACCTGCATGCTGGATATGCCCGGTATGACCTGGCCGTCAAGATATCCAAGGCCGCTTAGCATTGGATCGCCCGTGGAGAGCACCACAGCCTCTTCCGGCAGGCTGCGAAGAGCCTTGTAGTCCTCTATGACCCTGACCTGGCATCCAGGGCTGAAGTGGTCACGGACAAGCTCGATGGCCCGTTCAGACCCGTATACAAGCTTGGCCTGGCTGATGGCCCTGGCAGCCTCGAAGGTCAGCATGCCAGGCCCAGCTCCCACTCCCACTATCTTCATGGCAGATCCCTGAAAATTTTCCCGTTCTTCAAAAGCAAGACTATCCTTGTCCCTGGCAGCTTTTCCCTGACCCTTCTAAGCGCTTCATCTATGCCGGGATGGTCCGGCTCTCTCTCCACCATCTCTGCCACGGTGTTGTAGCCCGAGCCCTCCAGGAGCTGCGGCCATCCCCACCTGAGTATCAGTGCAGGCAGGCCGCATAGAACGCTCTCCTGGTCAGCCCTGAACTCCAGGCGGTCCAGCTGGCTTCCTACAAGCACCGCCTGGTGGTCTGGGAAGAGCATCCTGCTGTACTTCAGTCCGGACCTTCCTGTGGTCACCACTACCTTATCCAGGCTCCTGATCTCCAGGGCCCTGCTCTCGCCAAGATGGTCGTTCCAGGGCTCCACGAACCCGGTGGATCCCAGTATCGATATCCCACCCTTAATTCCTAGATCTGGATTCAAGGTCTTGCGGGCTATGCTTTCGCCCTCCGGCACTGAGAGCTCTACCCTGGCCCCATCAAATCCAGCTTCCTTCAAGCCCTCAATTATGGCTGCCATGATCTGGTCATGGGCAGACTGGCTGATGGCTGCCTTGCCTATGGAGGCGCACAGGCCAGACCTGCTGATCCTGCCTATGCCCCTTCCAGGCAAGAGTTCTGTCCTATCCGCAATCTCAGCCATGGCGCAGATCTCTATGCCGCTGGTTATGTCGAACTGGTGGTCTCCGCCGTCTTTTCTGGCAGCACAAAATCCGTCCCTGGCCTCTACATCCAGGAAGACCCTGATGCCTGCAGGTGTACCCACCTCAACTCTATCTGCGGGACGGCGAAGGGATATCACAGCGCCTTTGCATACTGCTGCAGCCGTGCTGCCTGTGGTCAGGCCGCGGCGAAGAAGCTTGCCGTCTGAGAGAAGGACCCACATGCCGCTTTCGACCTTGGACCTGGCCTCGGGGTCTGCTGTGCGCTGGAGCCAGGCCTCGGGCACCTCAAAGCCCATCACGGGATCAATGACTGGATCTCTCATAGATGTTGATGATCTCGTTTACTGATGCCACTGCTATGGGAGTCCCCCCTCGGGTGCCCACAGTCGAGATTGAGGGCACGTCTATGCCCCTCAGCCTCTCCTTGCTCTCTGCGGCATTGACGAAGCCCACAGGTGTGCCTATGACCAGGGCAGGTTTTGCCTGGCCCGACTCTATCAGGTCGCACAGGGTCAGGAGTGCAGATGGCGCATTTCCTATCAGTATTATGGACCCGTTGAGCTGGTCCTTCAAGGCCAGCACTCCTGCGGATGTCCTGGTGATGCCCCTCTCTCTGGCTATTGTATCGCCCTGGCCGATGAATACAGTCAGAGAACTCTTGTGACCTTTCTTGATCACTCCTGCCTCGACCATCTTTATGTCCACGAATATCCTGGCTCCGGCCTTTAGAGCCTTCAGGCCTGCGCTGATGGGGTCCAGGACAAACCTCAGTATCTCGGCCACGCTTGGGTCCCCAGTGGCTATGACGCATCTCTGCTTAATCCTGTCCTCGGGTCCAGAGTCGCCTATCAGCTCTGAGATCAGCTTCCTGCTCTTCCTGCTTATCTCCAGGGCCTCTGGAGTAGTGGCGCCGATATCGGTATAGTTTTCGTCCATATTTATCCCTGGGTCAGTAGCTGTACTTGGTCTGGTACCCCCTCTTGGTGATTATCCTTCCCTCTTTCAGGTATGAGCCTGCACAGGCGACGATGAGCGTGAACCTAAAGCCGCTTGGCCTGGCCTCCAGAAGGTCTCCGGCAGTGGAAGTCAAAAATGCCTCACCATCCCTGGAGACATCCTGCGCCAGCACACATGGCTTTTTACTGGCGACATTCTCTAAAAGGGGAGCCAGGTCCTGGCCTCCCACGTTGTAGACGACTGCTCCAAAGCCGGCCTCTGTGAGCCTTGCCAGCTTCTCTGGCTCTTTGGCACCTGATAGCAGGACGAAGTCGTTGATGAGCGGGGCTCCGGCCCTGGCTGCAACTGCAGAGAAGGCGCTTATGCCTGGGCAGATGTTCAGGCCAAGGTCCCCAAACTCCTTCATGATCCTCCAGGCCGCGCTGAAGATGCTGGGGTCGCCCCCTGTGAGTATAGACGACTGCTCTCCTCTTGCCATCGCCTCCCTGGATCCCTGCACCCTCTTGGCTATCCTCTCCTTGCAGTCTCCCTGGTGGTCTATCAGCTCGCCTCCTGCGATTGGCTCGATCTCTCTAAGGTACCTGCCGGCTCCAAATATCTTAGAGGATTTTTTCAGTAATCTCTGCCCTTCAATGGTTAGCTGGTCTGTGCTTCCTGGACCTATGCCCACAATGCTGATCATGGACTCAACAGACGCCCTGCCCAGTCGTGCTCCCCGTCCGCCGATGATGACCAGGGTGAACATGTCTATCTCATCCCTGAGAGGTTCGCTGCCCAGCAGCTCTCCGGCTGTGGTCCAGAAGAGCTTCTCTCCAGGCCTGGACACGCTCCTGGCTACCAGGACAGATGTCTCTGCAGGCCTCATTTCAAGCGCCCTGTCCAGCTGCCAGTTCCGCCTCCTGGACCTCGGGTTGTAAAGGGCTGTTGGCAGGTCCATCTCTGCAGCCGTTTTTAGCCTGGACTCAATATCCTGCCAGGGAGTCAGGAGGTCGCTTAGGCTCACCACAGCCACAGCCTCTTTGAATGTCAGGCCCGACCTGCAGGCGGCAGCGGCAAAGGAGGTGACACCGGGAATTACCTCCACCTTTGACAGGTCGCCAGCCAGCTCCAGGCCAAGGCCTGCCATGCCGTAGATGTTTGGGTCTCCGCTGCTCACCAGTGCCACTGTGCCTTCGCTCATCAGATCTGCAGCCTTCCTGGCCCTGTCCACCTCCTTGCCCATGCTGCTTGATACGACCTGCTTTCCCTGGAGCAGATCAGATATCATCTCCAGGTAGGGACGGTGGCCGACCACGAAGTCTGATTCTTTAATAGATCTCAGGGCCTGGATGCTCATCTGGTCCCGGCTGCCGGGTCCGAGGCCGACTATGTAGAGCTTATTCTCCGAGGGCAACTGTCACCCTCCCGTAGACCTTCTTTGGCATTATCAACCTCTCTGACAGGGCGAGCACTGCAGGCTCTGCCACTCCCAGCAGTCCCAGGTCCGATGCCCTGGAAGGGGTTATGGGAGATTGGGCGTTTAAGACCTCTTCTGAGAGGTAGATCACTTCCTTACCAAGAGCATGGGCCGCCTCTGATATGCCCTGCTCATCTCTCTTGAGCCAGGCTGTGGCCATCACCCTGATATCATCCCCCGGCCTGCCGGCTTCCTTCAAGGCAGCACTTATGGCCTCCAGAACTTCCCTGGCTTCAACCCCTCTTCTGGTGCCAAGGCCAACCACTATACCGCCTCTCGATTTGAGTACTGCCACATCGTCGTCCACCAGGACTACCTTTGGTCCCTTCACCCTGATCACCGGTACATCGCATCTCAGAAAGGCCAGGTTGAGATCTTTAGATGAGCTTTTGTTGATGATCTTCGTCCCAAGATCTTCTGCCAGTGCCTCCAGGTTAGGCCTGCCTGCCGAGTCTGTGGCCGTGGTGATGGCTGGAAAGAGATTCAGCCTATCAGCCAGCTTTAATGCCAGCTCGTTTGCGCCGTGGTGGCCGCCAATTACAGGAACTGCACATCTGAGGCTTGAGTCCACTGCCACAACAGGCTTATCAGTCCACTTATCTTTGATCCTGCCGCACAGTTGCCTGACCACTATTCCAGTGGCCATGACGGCTATGATCAGGTCAAAGCCCTCTGCATCCTCAGGCCAGCCCTTTTTGCATACTATGAGAGATGCCTGGAAATCATCCAGGGCTGCGCAGATCTTATGTCCCTGTTCCAGGTCTCTCTCAAAGACCAGCACAGCTACCGATCTCTGTATAGGTGGGACCTCCTAAATCCGGTCCTGGTGACGACGCCCCCGACAAGTATCATTGCACTTTTGTTAATCCCTGCTCCCTCAACCTTGTCGGCTATGTCGTCCACGCACCCCACCAGGACCTTCTGGTCGGGCCAGGATGCATGATAGATCACTGCAACAGGTGTATCTCCTGGAAGGCAGAGCGATTTAACCACATCTCTGATCTTGTCCACGCCCAGGAATATGGCCATGGTAGAGCCGTGCTTTGACATGGCAGCAATCTCGTCCCTCTCTAGTGTCGTGCCTGCAGGCCTTGTGATTATCAGCGATTCCGATACGCCCTTGAGAGTGAGCTGGGTCTTGAGGGCTGCAGATGCTGCAAAGAGGGATGATACTCCCGGTATCACCTCTATCTCAACTCCGGCCTCCTCCAGCGGTTTCATCTGCTCAAGTATCGCCCCGTAGAGAGATGGGTCTCCACTGTGAAGCCTGACCACTCTCTTTCCTGCCTTCAGCCCATCGAGCATGGTCGCAGTTGTCTTCTCCAGAGAGAGGTTGTTGCTGTCCAGGAGGTCGGCCTTCAGGCCCGCCAGGAGCTGGGGGTTCACCAGCGATCCGGCATATACCACCAGGTCGGCCTCATCAAGCAGCCTCTTTCCCTTGATGGTTATCAGGTCCGGGTCTCCAGGGCCTGCGCCCACGAAGTATATCTTGCTCATAAGATTCTCCTGGCCAGGAGGACGCTGAAGTAGTCGCTCTTCTCGGGCATCTCTCCCCGGATGATCTTCTCATCAGGGGTGCAGAGCTTTATTCCCAGTATGAAATCATTGAACCCCTGATCTGCCAGCTCCGTGGCTATCTTTCTGGGCCTTGTGGCCTTCATCCTTATGACCGAGTCGGCCTCCGAGCCGTCTGATACCAGGAACGACCTCTCCAGGCCTATGCCGAACCTTGAGGCCATGGCCGGGACCACGCCCACTCCCGGGATGCTGTCTATCTCGACCTCTGGGTGGCGCAGCATGATCGTCCTCTTGAGGTGGGTGAATGTGGAGAATGTATTGACGTCTCCTATGCAGGCAAAGCTGGCATTGGCCGTTAAGGCGCTCTCTGCCACCACATCTGCGTTATGCGACCAGATCTCCTCAAGCTTATCTCTGTCACCTATCATTGGAAAGTCGAGGATCTCTGGCTTGGAGCTGCAGTAAGGCCGCGCCAGCACGGCTGCCATCTCTCCTGGAACAAAGACCTTCTCGCTGTGGTGCAGGGCCTCTGCGGCCTTGAATGTCATGAGCTCAGGGTCTCCAGGACCAAGGCTGATTCCCATCAGCATGATCCCATCTCCCAGCCTTTCCAAGTTGGAATTTCGCAAGGAAGAATATTACAGTAAAAAATCACCTGCACTTTCCCACCACCATGAATATGGGGTTCACTGGCCTCAAGGCCACATCGCCTGCCAGGTCGTACCCCCTGGATATATGGATCTGCAAAAGCTCCTGGAATATGCCCTGGCTCTTCATGAGCTCTGACACAAGTGAAGCCGCGCCTATGCGTGCCAGGTCGACCACTATTATGCAGCCTGGAGAGGCCTTATCCAGGAGAGCCGGAAGGAATGACTCTATCTTCCTGGTCCCGCCTATGAAGCACCTGTCCACCTGAGGCAGGCCGGGCAGGACCTCTGAGGCCTCACCCAGGAAAAATTTCCCCTGGGGCACAAGTGCCCGGGAGGCCTCAACTGCCCCAGGCCTGACGTCTATGCCGTAGATCTGATCTGTGAATCTGGAGGCTGCCAGGGAGACCGCGCCTGAGCCGCAGCCAATATCGAGGAATTTCATGCCCGGCTCGATGGCCAGCTTGCCCATGGCTATGTATATGTTCTCTATCTGGGTCGCCGTGCCCGGGAGCTTCATGGGCATGAGGACGCCCCGGCGGGAATATAAGTTTAATCCAACTTAAGTTGACATAATTAAAATAAGATTAAGATCGCCATGGATGCTTTCCATGTCCTCAAATCTTCCAATCATCTTCAATGATCTCGGGGCTTTGCCCCATATCAGCCATATCTTCTGCTCTGATCTCCCTGTGTTGCTGCTCCTGGTAATAAATAGCTGTCAGAAGATAAATTAATGCAGCCCTGACCGTCTTTATGAGACCCAAGGTCATATCTTCGAAATCGCAGCGCTGAATGGTATAGGCCAGGTTACCAGGTGCGGCTGAAGCCGTGGTCCTTGACGATCTGCGTGCAGACTGGTTGCTGACATTGAGGTACTTGTGCTCCAGGTGGTCCCAGACATCATAGATCCTCCTGGCATCGGGCTCCATAAATTCCTTGAATACCGGGCGTTCATCATACAGGTCCTTGCTTAGCCAGAACAGCCCCTTCAAAGGCCAGTTATCATTCTGCTGAAAATCCTGTCTCATGAGCCTCTCTTTTTTGACCATCCTGTACCAGAGCGATTTGAGACGTATCTCCCCCTGGGCCGTCCCCAGGCCGAGGTAATCGTCCAGGAG
>DATMZB010000631.1:0-3655 GCA_035560655.1 Methanotrichaceae archaeon
ACTTAGGAGTCCTGTTACTGGACATCAATAGTAAAATAGGAGCGTTTGAATAATCGTATGAAAGACACCATGATCAGGCGTCTAGTCTTGGACGTCCTGAAACCGCATGTTCCAACCATCATAGAGCTCGCGACTGCACTCTCCCACGTCAAAGGCGTGGCAGGAGTGAACCTGGCGCTGTACGAGGTCGATCAGCAGACAGAGACCATTAAGGCTACAGTGCAGGGCGAGAACATAGATTATGACGGCATTGAGGATGTAGTGAGAGAGTTTGGCGGGGCCATCCACAGCATAGATGAAGTTGTAGCTGGAAAGGAGATTGTGAAAGAGTACGAGACTCTTCAGGAGCGCTAGGCTCCTTCAGCTTTTTGTTCAGCTCTTTTTAAGTCCCCTGGATATCTTCTTCAGTATGGCAGACTTGGGCTCTGTCTTGACCACAAGCAGCCGCCCTGAAGAGTCGGCCCACTGGCTTGGGTGCTTCTTCTCGCGCTCTACCTCGGACTTAAGCCCCGCTCTGCGCGCAGCATTGAGCAGCTTATCGAGGTTTGGCTCTTTCACGGCATCTTTGGAAGAGACGGCCCTGCCCTCGCTCCTGGTCTTGGAGGAGTCGAAGTAGATGGGCCAGATAACCACTTTATCGCTCTTTCCGGGCATATCATGAAGTTGTGCTGGCATCTGATAAGTATTTTTGGCCCGGATGAGGGCTCATGAAGACGCTCAGCTCCGGCTTCGGCCAGGGCCAACTTTTGGAGCCTTTTTTTGTTGCACCAACTGCCGGAACGCAAATCTTTTACCTGACCGTGGACAATAGACTGGCAGACGGTTGTGGAGTTCGAGCATGAGCGAAGAGACATTTCCAGTGGCCAACGTCGGCGGGACTGAAGTTCCCTTTGATCCTGACCAGCTCAGGAGAATACAGGAGCACCCCTGCTTCAGCGAGAAGGCATGCCATTCATTTGGCAGGATGCACCTGGCAGTGGCACCCAAATGCAATATCCAGTGCAAGTACTGCGTGCGCAGCTATGACTGCGTCAACGAGTCGAGGCCTGGAGTGACAAGCCAGGTACTGAAGCCCGACGAGGCCCTGGCTCGCGTGGATGAGGTCCTGGAAAAGTACCACTACATCAAGGTCGTGGCAGTGGCCGGTCCCGGAGAGCCCCTGGCAAATGAGGAGACCTTTGAGACTTTCAGGCTGGTTGGCGAGAAGTATCCAAACCTGATACTCTGCGTTAGCACAAACGGCCTGCTCCTGCCAGACAAGATCAAAGAGCTGGACAAACTGGGCGTATGCAACATCACAGTGACCATGAACGCCGTAGACCCTGAGATAGGGAAGGAGATCTACGATTACATAACGTACAATGGCAAGAGGTACGAGGGCCTGGAGGCAGCCAAGATCCTGGTCGAAAATCAGCTCAAGGGCATTGAAGAGGCTTTGAAGCTCAAGAAGATAGTGAAGGTCAACACAGTCCTCATACCCGGGATCAATGACAAGCACGTCTTCGATGTGGCCAGGAAGATAAAGTCGATGGGAGTCTACATCCACAACGTCATGCCGCTCATACCCCAGTACAAGTTCGCCCACATCAAGCCGCCATCGCCTGAAGAGAAGCGCAAGATCCAGGACGAGCTTGGGACTATCATCAAGCAGATGAAGCACTGCAGGCAGTGCCGCTCGGATGCCATTGGAAAGCTCGGATGCGACGTGCAGCAGGAGTTCCAGTGCAAGAGGAGAGAGGAGACGGCATAGCCTTTCTCCTCAGAGGGCATTTACTGCCCTCACATCATATTTGCTAAAATCTCTCAGCAGCCTTATCTCGATGTGCTATCAACCTTGATCGTACCCTCAATCAGATCCTTCTCGACCTGATCGACCTTGGCCTTGACCTCTGCCGGAGTGGCCTCTTCGTAATACTTGTTGCGGGCAATCCCAACGCCGCCCTCTCTGATGCCCAGCCTCTCGGCATGCCCAAAGTTCAGCTTCCCGGCCATGTAATGTCCAAGGGCCCGATAGAGGCTGTTGTCAACGTTCTTCATCATGGAGGTCAGAATAACCTTTGCCTCATCAGGATTGGTCTCTTCTACAATTGAAGCCTGGTCCGAGTCAACGCCAATTGCATACCTGCCCGATTCCTGGGCTGCCTGGAAGACTCCCACGCCCGTGCCGCCTGCGACCTGGAAGATTATATCAGCATTCTGGCCGTAGATATCTGTTGCGATCTCTTTTCCTATTGTAGTATTGTTCCAGCTTCCAGCAAACCGCTTGATCACCTTGATGTCGGGACGCATAAACCTGGCACCCTGCTCATATCCAACTATGAAGTCATTGATGGCAGGGGTGTCCATGCCCCCTATCACGCCTATGACTCCCGACTTGGTCATCAGGCCTGCGTATGCTCCTGCCAGATAAGAGCCCTCATTCTGCTTATAGAGCACAGAATACACATTGGAACAGTTGCACTCGGAATAGTTCACTGCAGCGTCATATAAGATGAACTTCTTATCTGGATGCTGTGATGAGAAGTTCTGTATCGGGCCGGCCATGTCTGCAGTGCCAGCAATGAGAATGTCATAGTCACCGTCAGCGGTGGCATTCAGAAGTGCCGGCTGCCAGGATGCTCTGTCCCATCCAGCCTCAACTGTCTTCACATCCAGCCCCAAATCTTTCTCTGCCCTGGACACGCCGCGCACCGCAGAGTCGAAGAAAGATTTGTCGCCCTGCTGACCATTGATGAAGTTGATGACCTTCACAGTCTTATTCGCAGGCTCTGCCGACGCAGGTAGAGTTGCAGCCAATAATACGAAGGTCAAAGCCGCCAGGGATATTGCCATTACCAGCAGACTTCTTTTCATAGTTGGCAGAGGGACCGCTTGATATAAAAGAGGTTTCTGACAGACTCTGGTAAAGATCTAAGGCTTCTGGAGAATGTTGAGATTGATGATGCGAGAAAGGTGATATGATAAGGTGATCAGATGCAAAATATGGCGCTCGTTTCATGCTTGTTCGTGCTCCTAGCGATTCTGGCTTTATCACTTCAATCACAGGGCAATGAAGATGGTCCAAGTCACAGATTGAACCTGCTTATAGAAGAGAACCGGGGGGCACTGATAAGCTCGACCCAGGACCTGATCAAGATCAAGAGCATCAGGGGAGGCCCAGGTCCTGGTGCGCCCTTTGGCCAGGGACCGGCCGATGCTCTGGACCGTGCTCTGGACACCGCCCGGAGCATGGGATTCAATGTCACAAACATGGATGGATACATAGGCTATGCAGAATACGGCCAGGGCGATGATTATGTGGCCGTCCTCTCTCACATGGATACAGTGCCCGAAGGAGGGGGATGGACCTACCCGCCATATGGGGCAGAGATACATGATGGAAAGATCTTCGGCCGTGGCGCCACGGATGACAAGGGCCCTTCCATGGCTGCGCTGTATGGCCTGATGGCTGTAAGGGATTCCGGGCTGAATCTGTCCAAGAAGGTGCGCATAATCTTTGGCACCACTGAAGAGACCGGCAGGGAGGACATTGAATATTATCTGGAGAGAGAAAAGGTCCCAGCTTCTGGATTCACTCCTGATGGAGAGTATCCTGTGATCTTAGCAGAGAAGGGCTTCCTCGACCTGAAGCTGGCAAGAGGCCTGATGATGAGGC
>DATMZB010000632.1:0-2017 GCA_035560655.1 Methanotrichaceae archaeon
ATTCATTGGTGATCTGGCTCACGTGCAGGAGGCCGTCGAAAGGCCCGAGGCTGAGGAATGCACCGAACTTGACTATCTCCACAACCTCGCCCTCTATTATCTCCTGCATCTCTGGCCTGTATACGATCGCATTGAAGTCGACGTCGTAGTAGACTGCTCCATCTCCAGCCAGAATCTTGCCCTCGCCAATTCTATCAGCGCCCAGCACTGCTACAATTGTTCCCAGCATTTTGTCTGCCACTGCCTCATATTTATCTCTGAGTGCCAGATCCACGGCTTCTTCAAGAGGGCTTCCCAGCTGGTCAGGAGGTATCCTGACAATGCCCTCCAGCTTCATCTTCTTATACATCAGAACTCCTTCCAGCAATCTCCAGATACCGACCCTGGCGTAGGTGTACAACGGTGATGCCCTTACTAAATAACCTTTTCTTCAGGATGCGATCGTTGGTGAAGACTGCTGCATTCTCTCGGGCGGCCAGGTTTATCAGCGCCTCATCGGCGTTGCCCTCTGCGTCCAGAACTTGACAACGTCCTGCAAGGGCGAGGCCCACCCGGGCCGCTATTTTATCCAAGCCTTTGGCCTTCCCGGCCAGATGCGAAAGCTCTCGGACCACCGGCATTGGCACAAAGCACTGGATATACCCAAGCCGCGCCAGCTCCGAGAAGATATCGACCCCGAACTGCTCTGGAACCATCAGAGCATTTGTATCGAGAAGCGCCTTCATCTCACTCTATGATGGTCCCAACACCAATCAGCCGCCACCTGGCACCTATGCGCCTGCTGACCGCGACCCGGTCTCCTACCTCAGCGCATACCGGCCTCTTTAGCTGAACCTGGACCACCCCGCCTTCTCTGGCGCTGCTGACAACGCCCACTGTTGTAGCAGTGCCGACGTTCAGCATCAATGGCTCGCTTGAGTGTATGGGCTCGACCATAGATTCGTCTGTTGCGCCCACCACGCGCTCCAGGAGCTGCATATCCATTGTGAAGGTATACTTCACAGGCGGAAGCTTTCCTGCCTCTCCAGCCACCTGGCCCACTAGCGTATCGCTCTTGGTCATCACCGGGTCAAGCATGGTACCTACGCCTACGAGACCTCCTGGTGTGATCTCCTCCTGCGGCTCGCTTCCGGCCAGAAGTGTGACCACCTTGGTCTGAATGGGGACCCACTGCTTCCTTCCCTCATAGTCCACCAGCCTTCCAGGAGCGATCTCAATCTTATCTCCGGAGTGCAGCTTGCCCTGGGAAAGTGAGCCTCCTATGACTCCACCCTTGAGGTTATCTGGCGTTGCGCCGGGGCGGTTGACATCAAAAGACCTGGCGATCTTGAGCAGGGCCGGCTTGTTGACATCGCGCTCAGGCGTTGGTATTGTCTTTTCTATGGCCTCAACTACCATGTCTATGTTTATGTTCTGCTGGGCGGAGATTGGGATTATGGGGGCATTCTCGGCTACAGTCCCCTTCACGAAGTTCTTGATCTGATTATAATGCTCCACCACCTGCTCTTTTGGTATGAGGTCGATCTTGTTTTGGACTATGACTATCCTCTCAATGCCCGTGATGTTCAGGGCCATGAGGTGCTCTTTGGTCTGGGGCTGGGGGCAGGGCTCGTTGGCAGAAATGACAAGCACTGCTCCGTCCATTATGGCCGCTCCGCAGAGCATTGTGGCCATCAGAGTCTCGTGGCCTGGTGAGTCCACGAATGAGACTGTGCGCAGCACCTCTGTCTCCTCGCCACAGTGGGGGCATTTCGCCTCTACAGTATAACAGTCTGGCTCAGGGCATTTGGGGCATCTTCTAAAGGTCGCATCTGCATAGCCCAGACGAATGGAGATGCCCCTCTTGATCTCCTCGCTGTGCTGATCTGTCCACACTCCCGATAGCGACCTGACCAGGGTGGTCTTCCCATGGTCCACGTGTCCCACCATGCCGATATTAACTTCAGGTTTTACCAAATTGAAATCTCCTAGATGATTGTGATAACCCAATAATGGTGGAAACCACTATATAAATAAG
>DATMZB010000633.1:0-4914 GCA_035560655.1 Methanotrichaceae archaeon
GAGACAGCCTGAGCTCCAGAGTTATGCCGCCTGATGATGCGGCTCCAACTGGTGCTGCTGCTGGAGCTGCGCCTGCTGCTGCTGGTGCTGCCGCCGGTGCTGCTGCCTTGGGCTTCAACTTAAGACTGAGCTTCTTTTCTCCCGCCATAATCATCTCCCTCTTAAATTCGAATGATCTGATAATTATGCCGCTCCCAAAAATAAAGGGAGGAAAGGGACACTCACTTAGCGAGTGTCACCTTATCTATGGATATCTTGGCATCCTTCAGAATCAGCTTGATTCCGCCTGCGCTGCCTGCGGACATGCTGAATGCTGGTGCTGCGCCTGCTGCTGGAGCTGCTGCTGGTGCTGCAGCGGGTGCTGCGGCTGCCTTGGGCTTCAGCTTAAGACTTAACTTCTTTTCTCCCGCCATGCTACAAACCTCCTTTAAAGAACGCCCTCGTTCTGCAGAACTTCTACGACCTGGTTGAGCTGAGTCTCAGACCAGCCAAGCTTTGCGTGAACATCATCAAGGGAGAACTCGCCGCCGTTGCCCTCCAGGAAGGATACGAGCTTGGCCTTGTCCTCATCAGAGACCTCTTCGAACTTCCAGCCCTCGGTGATCTTCTGGTTGTCAACGGGCCTGATTACGCCGTCGACTACGGGGTGACCTACCTTGATCAGGAATGCCTTCAGGGATGCGACATCGGTTGCATCGTCCTGGGTTGCGATCTTGGGGTACATCTCCTCTGGTATGCCTGCCTTTACTCTCTCCTTGAGGTTCTTGGACATCCAGACGATCCTTCTCCAGCCGCCGTCTGCCTGGAGGAACTTGGTGGAGAAGTAGTACAGGATACCCATGCCCAGGAATCCTACGACCTGCTTGCCGCCGCCTGTCTGGCCAGCCATTGTTGAGAATGGAAGTCCGTTGGGGGTTGCGCCCTTGAAGTCACGGTCGGCAAGGCCGATTCCGTCAACCTCTGGCATGTAGAAGCCGATGGTCTCGAAGCATCCACATGATGTGTGGGGTGCGTCAAAGAATGTGTACAGCTTCATGACGTTGTACTCGCCGCCGGATCTCTTGGCTGCCATCTCGTTAATTGGCTCGTACTCGCCAGCGATTGCATCTATCATTCCAGTCTTTGGTATGGGGAACTGGGGGCCCTCTGGGTCCACCTTAGCTGCTGCCCTGCCATCGAACCAGGTGATGGCTCCGCACAGGGATGGCCTGTCTGGTGTGACGACGCATGCAGATGTGGGGGCGAAAGCCTGGCACAGTGTGCATCCGTAGAAGACATCAACATCTTCATCGTGAAGTCCCTTAGCCCTGCTGTCCCTTGCTGCGTAGACTGCCATGGCCTTGGCCAGCTCTTCCTTTACCTTGGCTGGATCTGTGACGATGGTGATCTCCATCTTCTCAATGAAAGGCATCTCTGCCTTGTACAGGTCCATGACGGGCTTGAATACCTCTGCCCAGGAGGTGACGCCCTTCTTCTGAAGGCCCTTTCCGATCCTGATCCAGATGTCGTACCTCTGGTTGAGATGCATGAGGCCGCTGATGTAGGACAGGAGTGCGTGGTTTCTCCTCTCTATGATGGACTCCAGGTCCTTCTCGATCTTCTCGCCTGCGACCTTGAAGATCATGCCGAAGGGTATGGTTGTGCCCACGGGGATGTCCTTGAGGTCGGGGCCGATAATAGTTACGTTGCCGTCCTTGATCTCGTCCATGGAAGCGGCCAGTGTCAGCTCGAACCCGTCAGCCTTGGGGCCACCGAGCTCTACCCACAGGTCGTCCTTCCTGATTCTCTCCCCTTCATACATGGGGGATATATCTAGCTTAACTTCTGCCATTAATACACCTCATATGATTTGGATTTTACTTCTTGAGTGCTGCTATGATCTCGTCAACCGCTGCATGGTAGTCGTTTGGATTGAACGCCATGTTCCCGAAGGTCATATTGGCGTTGACGTGGTAGTACCGGTCGATTGAGACGCGCTTGATATCCCTGTTAAAGTGCTTAAGCGTTGCGAACATGGCGTTGGCGAACTTGTAGAAGATGCCCAGGAATATTACTGTATCGTATTGGCCCTTGCCGTCCAAGCCCTTCCAATCAGGGAAGCGCAGGTAGTTTGTGAGTGGGTGCAGGCCTATCTGATACACATTATTCAGGTATCCTCTCTCTACAAAGCCCTTCACGGAATGCGCGGTCGCCGCGATGGGCAGTCCAGCCTTGCCAAGCTCAATTACCTTGTCGAACATCACTGGGTCATCGAAGAGCTCTGCTCCTACGACGAGCAGAGGCCTGTTCGACTTCTTGATTATAGCGGCTATGACCTTAGGCATATAGGTCTTAGCCATCTCGGGCCCTGGGATCTGGGCCATCTCGAAGGGAACTGGATTCTTGGTTGTATCTATTCCCTTAGGTTTAGTTTCAGCAGCCATCTCAATCACTTCTTTGCCCTAATCTTTCTTGGGATATTCGTCGGATCGAAGCTCACATCAGCAGGCCTGAGCGGACCGGACACGAACTTCTTGGCCTTCCAGTCAACCTTCCAGCCGTGCTTGGACTCAAGCTCCTTCATCATCTGATCTTTGAAGGTAATTGGCAGGTCCTTGGCGTCCCTGACGAATATGTGCCAGTCATCCGGAAGCTTTCCGCAGTACTTCATTGAGAGATCGCAGTAGTGGGAGAGCTTGATTGATCTTCCCATGCTGTTATCTGAAGGCCTGAAGCAGAGCTTGGCCATCTCAATCATCGCCTCTTCAGCGGTCTCAGCTATGTACAGCATAGCCTCTGGTGCGGGCTCTATCTGCTGCATCTTGCCGTCGCGGGCGTCTATTACCATCCAATCCTCTGGCTTGTCTGCACGGCCCATGTATGAGCGGCGGTACATGACAGAGTGTGGCTGGACTACAACGGGAACTCCGAGCCTATTGCAGCCCGTGGCTATAGCGGCCGCCTTCTGTGAGTATGCTCCCCAGGCCACACCGCATGCTCCGACCTTGGAGAGGATGTAGTCTGCCATATCATCGAAGTTGGCCCTATGGTTCCTGCCAGCGAAGATTGTTGCGACCTTTATTGCGGCATCGCCGATGTTGGCGTTGGAGACGCAGGATCCTGTGTTGCAGACGTTTCTGCCATCGAATCCGCCTGGGAACTGCTCCCAGATAGTCTTGCCCTCTTCATCCTTGTACAGTGACATATCCATTGCCATGCATCCGGATGTGACGACTATGTAGCCTCTGTTCGCGAACTCCCTGGCCATGTCGTAGGCTTCTTTGGTGCCCCTTGGATAGTTGGAGCATCCGACAAGAGCGATAACGCCCGGGATTGTTCCAAGAACGATGGGTGCGCCCACAGCCCTGATCTCAGTGTCGCGGGCGGGTCCGCGTCCAGACCTCATGAGGAACTTCTGGTTCTTGGAATAATCGCGGTTGACGTACTCGTACAGGTCCATGACGTTTATGCCCTGTGGACATACCTGCTCGCACCTGCCGCATCCTACACAGACCTCGTACATGCTTGAGAATGCCTCGAGGTTGCCCTTCTTGGCATCAGCAATGAGATCGCTGATCCTGATATGTGGTGGGCAGACGAATGCGCACTGGTTGCATGAAGTACACTTCTCAACTGCTTCCTTGAACTGCTGCTCAGTCATCAGGTTATCGGCCTTGGCCGCGGCCCTCTTTGGCTTGACCTCGATTGCAACCCTGATTCCGACCTCTCCTGCCTTTGTGGGGTCGAGGATTGCGACGCCTGGTACCTTGAAGCTCACCAGGTCAGCCACTATACTATCAACTGGGTCGTTTGTCCTGTCGGCCAGTCCCATCATGATCTTATCAGTGGTGGCGATCACTGGGATCTTGCGCTTCTGGGCATCTCCAATGACATCGCACCAGACGCACTGCTCATCTACCATCACGCAGTCCATGACTCCGGACCTGACCATCTTTCTCCACCAGCCGATGGCTCCAGCGACCTTGGGCCTCTTTCCTATGTCCTTGGGTACATTTGCGCCGGCTCCAAGGCCGATCCTGTTCAGATCGTGGGCTGTGCAGCATACGCCGCCTATATCGACCTTGTCCCAGAGGCCGTTCTTCTCGGCATACATCATGGCCTCTGCACCTGCTGCCAGGTTGTGGCCGTATGCTATGAGAACGCCCTTGTTCTGGTCCAGGGTTCCCATGCCTATCTCTACGAGCGGGGCATCAGCCGCGCCGCGTGGCATGTCGTAGGCCACTATCTGGAGCATATCGCATATCTCCATGCCCAGGAGGTCGAGCATGCCTGCGTGGAGCGCCTTGGACTCGAAATCCATGTAGTAGCTCTCCTGCCCTGTGTGGGTTGCAGCCAGGAGCTGAACGACCTCTTCCTCAAGGTATGCCAGACCATCGGCAAAGCCCTTCAGATCAGTTGGCTTCTGGCCCATGATGGTCTGGTATAATGGTGAATCTACCAGGATCTCGTCGCCCATGTCGAACTTCAGGTTGCCGAACCTCTCCAGACACCAGTGGTAGAGGTGTCTGCCGTGGGCTGAATGCGCGCAGGTACCCATCAGGCAGGCAATGAGAACTATCTTGCCTGAGTAGCCTTCCATGTTGATGCCGCAAGCGCCCTGCTTGTTTCCAGTGAGGTCGCATGGGCCGTAAGTACACAGAGTGCATGTATCGTCGGCGGGGGCGTACATGATCTTGTACCGGTTCATTATCTTGTAATCCCAGTCGCGGAGAGTTGCAACGCCGGGCTTGGGGAAAGGTCCCATGGGCTTGTCCCACTGATCCTCTTCCTTAACGACAGCTCCGATGTTGATCTGGACATTCTTCATGTCCTCAACAGCAAAACTGCCCTCGGTTTTTACCATTGGGTTCTTGGCCTCCTCTTTTCCTTATATATACGGCCACCTGTTGGCTGAAAGTACATAAAACCCTTTCG
>DATMZB010000634.1:0-3346 GCA_035560655.1 Methanotrichaceae archaeon
TCATGAGAGTATATTCTCTAGTTATCCACTCATACAATATATATCGTTGCAGGCCTCGGCTTCGATGTTGGCAATACTCTATTTCTCCATAGCCAATGACTTCAGATCTTTGGGAAGCTTCTCTATAGCATACCTCAGCGCAGTTCGGGGCATATCCTTTTTGTTTCTCATGACGTACTCAAATACTTCCTTCTGGTGGGCTTTGCTGGCCTCCTTGAGCATCCAGCCATAGCCTTTCTGAACCAGATCATCTTCATCCATCAATAGAGCATCAGAGATCTCAAAGATATCTTCCAGAAACTCCCCTTTCCTTGCAGGCAGGATCAGAGTCACGGCTGATGCACGCCTGAGCCATCTATTGCTCGACTGAGTCCAGCGCTTTAGATCTTCGATATGTTGGGGAAACTGCTCAATAAAGGATCCCATCGTATGGTTGCAAAATGTATCACATTTGGCCCAGTTGTTTACATATTTTTCAATCCAGGATTCGAATACTTGAAGATCGCCAGTCTCATAACCCTTTCTTAAGAAGTAAGCCCAGTCAAAGGCAATGAATGCATCCTCGCAGTAATCCGACTTCAGAAGCTCCTCGCATAAGGAAAAGACCTCCTGCTTGCTTTTATGCTTAACCTCTGCATGGTGCTTCTTGGCAATTCTTCCTACAACTGCAGACTTCACGCCGTAGCACCTCACCTCTTCTTTGAAGAAACGCTGAGAACTCTTCAAGGTTTTCTCATCAGCATTTTGAATAAGCTCACTTCTTATCTCCATCACTAATTCGCTCATCTTCATCCTCTCCTATTGAAACTCGGATACAGAGAAACTCGGGTACAAAGAAACTCGGATATAAAGAAGACCTGCCCTTTTCAGAACTCCACATCTCTGAACTCCATAACTCCATACTCCATATATCTGTCCTGATATCAGCAATCACTATCTGCAAAGGACTTCTCCAAATCATCGCGGATAATCTCTAGGATATACCTTTCTTTGCTTTTTGTATCTCTCTCATCAAAACCCTTCTCAGAATGGCTATAGAGCATGCATATATCGCCTCTACTCCAGCGAACCCCAGATTTTCGCTAAGCAAGCTTACTCTTTTGCTGTAAGGAGTATCAGACGTATAATGAAGCATTCCAAGATCCTGGCCTGGCCTTTCCATCAGGTCTATCCGGGATCCAGCAGGAGATCGTTTCTTGTAAAGGCTCTCGTAGACTGCACACAGGTATGGCCCGGCCTCCATCTCTATGCCGTTGTAATCCTCTCTCCAAAACCTCTCCATCATCTCCCTGTTGTGGAGGAAGGTTCCCTTGACAGTGATCGCCTTCTGGCAGTCGAAGACAGCCGAATCCATCATAAGATCTGCAACATCCCTCATAGAAAAGCAGTTTTTAAAAGCAAAAACATTCTTAGAGTGCATATCATAGACCTCTGTTGGGATCATAACATCCCCCAGGCGTCCCTGCATGCTGGCTGCCTTGCCCATGATATAGATGCCCTCAAGGTCTCTAAGGCTTGAGCTGATCTGGCTTAGCAGGTAGTAGGCAGCCATGCCCAGAGGGTAGTCGATATTCAGGATTATGGCTCTGCTTTTCTTGAGCATCTCCAAACCATCGAGATGCAGCCTTGGGTCCATCCTCTCAGGCCTTAGTTTGCAAACATCTATCATCTGGCATTTGACGTCTAAGGATGCAGATCCCTCATGGCTCAGTATGCCTGACTCCTCTTCCATCTCTCTCATCTCATCCCTTCGGGCCGGGTCTGCCTCAAGGTAGCTTTGCAGGGCGTGATAGAGCAGGTTCTCCTGGCGTCCTGGCTCTTCATCTGACTGGACCAGCCTCCATATGCGGTTGAGCCCTTCTCTGTTGGCATCCATGAGCTTGCCAAGGATTGCTCCTCTATGGCTGAATGCGTATCCAGATAAGAGATCTGCCAGGCTGTAATCGTTGCTTGATATGAAATAAACAGGCCGATTCGACAAGTTTAGCTCTTTGAGACGGCCCAAAAGCAGGTTCCACCAGGCCTGATAGACCTGCTGGTAATCGTCCGGCTTATCAGAGCTAAGCATTGCTTTGAAGTTCTTGGGCGACCTGGCCAAGGCTGCCATCTTCTCATTCCAGTTCTGGCCCCAGACATTCCAGAGCAGCATCCAGTCATCCTGCGATATCCCAATCGCCTTCCTTATGCGCTCCCCGACCTCATCTGCCCTGACCTCCCCTGAACCCAGGTCATGTCCCAGAGGGATTCGGGCCAGGCGTGAGTGCATCTTATTCCACTCCATCTGGAAGCAGGTGAGAGAGGAGATCAGGTCGTCCACATCAGAGAGGCTGCAGATGAATACAACCAGCCTTGAACCGCCATCAGAGAGCATAAAGCGGTTGCGTGCCTGAGCTCTGGCTGGCCGCCAGATGGCATAATCCTTCAGCCCCCCTAGGCCTGACCTTGCCAGAACATCCTCGTTCTGGCCCATGTATATGCTCTCTACCCTCTCCAGGAAGGGGGGAAGGCGTCTGACTGAGTACAGGAATGCAGATACATCCACCTCCTCAGATGCAGCCAGAGCATGAAGGCTGGACCTCATCTCGGCATGACTCACTTCCAGATCGCATACAGCTAAATTGCCCTGCCCATGCAGAAGTGAGTAGCAGGCCTGAAGATACCTCCCCACAGAGCCTTCCTCAGATCCTTTGAGCACATGCCTCATCTTTTCGTCCCCAAAGTACCTGCTAGTGAGAGAAGCGGCTCATATCCAGCAGTAGCAGCAGAGAAAGGATAGCCATTGCCCACATGGATATTGGAACCTGGCTTCTCTTCCCATTGGCAGTCTTCAGCACCACCCAGCTCAGGCACCCCCAGATGATCCCCTGGGTTATAGAGTAAGTCAGGGGCATGAGGAACATTGCCAGGAAAAAAGGGATGGCATCGTCTGAACGCTCCCAGCGCACGTACATCAGTGGCTTGAGCATAAATACCCCTGCAAGGACAAGGACAGGAGCCGTGGCCACTGCTGGAACCCAGGACAGTAGAGGTGATAGGAATAAAAAGGGAAGAAACAGAAGGCCGCTCACTAGAGCAGTAAGGCCGGTACGCCCTCCCTCATTCACGCCTGCAGCCGACTCTATATAGGATGTTGAAGGGCTGGTACCAAGGATTCCTGAGAGGATCACGCTAAGGGCATTAACCCTCAGGCTTCTCTGCAGGTTTTGAGGGATTCTCTCCTCATCTATCAGGTTTCCTGCCTCGCAGACTCCAACGCAGGTAGATAATCCATCGAACAGACAGGAGAAGAGAAAGATGAATATCACCGGCCAGAGGTGGGGACTCAGCGCCCCATAGAGATCGAGCT
>DATMZB010000635.1:0-3358 GCA_035560655.1 Methanotrichaceae archaeon
ATATAACTCAGGGCAATATGAGCGCAAACCTTTCTGCTCTGAACAATACGGTAATAAATACATCCACTAATGTGCAGTTCGATCTGGCGAATAATACCGCGACTAATGCCCCTCCTGAGAATATCGTCATTCAGTCAGAGCCTTCCAATAAAACTACTTTCCAGATAGGCAACGGCCTGCATGGCAACGGATCCGCATTTAAGACAGATATGGCGGCAAAGCCCATCAAAAATGCAAGCAAGATGTGGTATCTAATACAGGGAGTACCTCATGGATACACGTAAGCTCAGTACCCATGAATAATTTACTTTTGATATTCGAGCTTAAGGAATCCTTAGCTTTCAGCCATAGCCAGGGCCTCGTTCGCATTTAATCAGCTACATACGCGGCTATGCATTTGAGCCTGATTCTCAAGCATCATGTCAAAAGACATTCTGGCTTGATCGCTTAAAGGAGAGGGGGATCACGGACGTTCATTTGAATCATCTGTCCCCAGCTCACCGGCTTTAAGAATCTCCACAGCAGATACCAGCTCAAGAAGAGCACAGAGCTTTGTTGATACCAGGGAGCTCAGGTTCATCTCATTTACCACGTCTCTCTGCCTTGAGCCCACATAGACCATGGCCGCAGCTATCTCGGCATCTGAGAGCGTGATTGTTATCTGCATCTCACCATCAACATGTCGTTCAGTATATTCTACCATCAGAACCACAACCTTTTATCACAGTGGAGGCCACACCGATCGAATATGGAATGCTTTAAGATAGAATGGCACCCCGCCTGTGCAGGGAGGCAGGATAAGTCTATCTGCGGGAGACCTCATACTCACTCATATCTGCAATCTGCAGAGGACCTTCTACTATTGATGGAGCCACAGCCCCAGCTGCTAGTTTGTACATACTGATTATATGTATTCGAAGCATAAGAAGATAGCTGAAAATTAGCCGCACTGAGACTTCGGTTGCTTTAGGCAGTCCTATATTGGGAGAAGAAAGTAGGGTCATCAATAAGCTTTCACAGAGATTCCTATTCGGCCCCTAGTTTCCAAAGCCTTGCCCGGGCCCATTCAGCCAGCATGTTTGAAGGGCGAAACTAAATAGCACCAGAGGTAAGATCCAGTTTATGAGATTGGCCTGGAAAGATCTCCAAGGCAGGATGACTGCCTGATGTCTCGGCTCGATTTTTGCCAGGAGGCAATATGATCACCATCCGCTTCTCCCACCACTACTGCAAGATGCCCCCAGGCTTTGAGAGATCTATCCTTCTGGATGCGATCCAAATCAGGCTCGAGGAGATGAGCGAAGCATTCATGGAATACGATACGAGGATCACAGGAGGCGGGCATTACCCTCTGCCCCCCAGAGGCGAGCACCTGTTGCTGATGCTTTTATCAGACGGCGGCCAGCTATGGACAACCATCCGGCGCTCTACTCCGGATAAGCTGGACTACTACCGAGGCCATATAGGCGACCAGGCCAGATGTGAAGTAAAGGAACGATCAATATGACCATCCATTGCTTTTATCATGGCGCTGACCTAGATGGTCAATGCAGCGGCGCAATAATTAAGCATCGATATCCTGAAGCAGTCCTTCATCCTGTAAATTACAGCGATCCGTTTCTCTGGGAGATCATAGAGCCTGAGGACCGGGTCTATGTAGTGGACTATCACCTCCAGCCGTTCTCTGATATGCTGAGGCTCAGCTCCGCCTGCCATCTCACCTGGATTGACCACCATATAAGCGCTATACGGGAGTATGAGGCCTCAGGCCAGAAGATAGAATGCCTCCTGGACGCCAGGTATGCTGCCTGTGAGCTTACCTGGATGTACTTTTTTGGTGAGGAAGATATGCCTGAGTTCATCCACCTCCTGGGCAGGTACGATGTCTGGGACCACAGCGACCCTGCCAGGTGGGATGACTACATCCTGCCGTTCCAGTACGGCTTGAGGCTGGAAGATGCCGATCCATCCAGGAACTGGGAGTTTTGGGACCTTCTCTTCCAGACCGCCCTGGCAGCGGATCCTGACGGCACACTGCACCAGGCTGTATATGAGGCAACCATTGAACAGGGCCAGGTCATCCTGGCCTATCTCAAGCAGTCCAATGCCCACTATATGAGAGCACTTGCTTATGAGATCCAGTGGGAGGGACTCAATGCTCTGGCAGTCAACAAGGGACTCAGCTCTTCCATGGACTTTGAGAGCACATATAACCCAGCCAGGCACGATATCATGATCGCCTACAGCCACCTCAAGGGGCGGCGCTGGGTGGTGTCATTATATAGCGATAATCCTGAAGTGGATTGTGCTGCCATTGCCAAGAGGCACGGGGGCGGCGGGCATAAAGGAGCTGCAGGCTTCTCATGTGATGAGCTGCCATTCATTGCCAAGGAGGCAAAATGATTGGTCTTAGCACCCGGTACCTGCATTCCTTAGAACCTGATTCGCCTTCTATAGAGTTTCGGACTCTGATCATAAGCTCCGAAGTAGGGATGCTCTCCAAGCTCATTGCCTATGCAGCCAAGTTCCCGGCAGAGCGTCCAGCCCACCTGGCAGATGCCAAGCTCGCCATTGGAGATGCACTGGTGCAGCTCAAACTGCTATGCCTGGATCTGGGGTTCGATCCAGAGGAGATAGAACAGCTTGGCCTGGAACATACCCGCGAGAGGTTTGAGGACTTCAGGCTAAGAGGCCAGAGGTGAGAAATGCTGGCGGATTTATGGGATCTTGTCCGCAAAGCTCTTAGCCTTGGATTCCAAAGGCCATCCTCGGCTCGATGTCACGAGACGCAGTCGGCCATTCCGCAGCCCAGAGGCTGAGAGATAGAGAAGAGACTGAACCACGAAACTTTCAGAGATATAGCATGTCAACCAAGTGTGCAGGTCTAGCGACCCGTCTTAAGCTTGATGGATTCCTTGATATTGTAAAAGCCATGCCCTCAGAGCGCCCGTTTACCATTGCTGAAGTCAAGGGAGATTCGACCTACTCCAGTCAGCATATAGCTGCCGCTCTCAAGAAGTGCGACTTAATTCGGCGAGAGCGAAGCGGCTACTGGCGAACGACCAATGAGCATGCCAGGCTTATGCGCTGCCTCAATGGCGAGCCTGAAGCCCGCAGGATAAAAGAGAACACGCCCAAATATGCTGCCCAATGCCTGGAGATATTGAAGAGGGGTCCGGCAACAACCGCGGCCATTATTAAGGAGATTGGAGCCGAACGACCCGGCATTACGCCTTCTCTGCGGTATCTGGCCAGGAGAAAACAGATTAAGTTCGTGCGATCTGGGCCGGATTCGAGGTGGGAGATGTGCGAGACAGCTCCTTAGCCCAGATATCCATTCATCAACAATATTTATAAA
>DATMZB010000636.1:0-7363 GCA_035560655.1 Methanotrichaceae archaeon
CTAAGAGAGCAGCCATATAATGATTATAAAAGGCAATGCATATCCCAATGGGCTGATCCTAATCAGCTCTGCTTAATGGCTCTTGCCACCAGGTCCAAAAGATCCATTGCCTTGCCACCTGCATCGTTAAGGTTCCTGATGCAAAGTGGGCATGATGTGATTATATAATCCACCCCTTCAGGCACATCTTTCAGCCTTCTTTTAGCCATCCTCAAAGAGAGGTCCTTATAGCCAGCGCGAACTCCGCCCCCTCCACCACAGCACCTGGACTTTTCACGGCTGGATTTCATCTCCTTTAAGTTGCATATCGCCTCTATAACCTGCCTTGGCTGTTCATAGACATGGTGATACCTGCCAAGGTGGCACGGGTCATGATAGGACACGGTCAGGTCCAGCCGCTTGAGCCCCAGCTCTGGTATACGATCTGCCAGGAACTCAGGGATGCTCTGGACCTTGAAGCTCTTTGGATAATCCTTCTTCAATGTGGCATAGCAGCCTGCACAGCCTGTGATCACCGTATGAGCCCCTGTAGACTCTATCTGGGCCGTGTTGTGATCCACAAAGCGTGCAGCTGGAAACCCGGTCCTGATCAGGGGCGAGCCGCAGCACTTCTCATCTCTGAGGACAGTTGCTCCAAAGCGCCTTAGAACCTCAAAAGTCCGTGATGCCGATTCAGGATACCTGTAAGATGACAGGCAGCCTGCAAAGTATACATAATCCGCCTTCTCTGGTACCAGGGACTTGCCCTCCAGCCAGCTCAGGCGTGAAGATGTATCTCCAAGCGCATTTCCACTATCATTTATTGCCTGAGCAAGCTTCATCTGCTCCATGGTCATGACGCCGAGTGAAGCCAGCTCTCTCCTGGAGTCCATGATCAGGTCCTGTGGGATAACCCCGGCAGGGCAGCTTTCTGAGCAGACCCCGCAGGTGGTGCACGTGTTCAGGCTTTTTAGATCTTCATCATACGCCTGGCGGCCGTCGGCCAGCCTCTTCATGACCAGCATCCGACCGCGGGTGCTGCTCGACTCCCAGCCCTCCTCCTCGAAGACTGGGCAGACAGACCGGCATGTGCCACATCTGATGCACTTGTTTATGGATCTAAGGTCGAGGTTCATCTTATAATCGTTCATCTTAGAATTATTTATCTCAGAGTTACTCATCTTTAATTCACATATCTCTCAGTCTGCAGCAGCTCTTTCAGGCGGCTGCAGTCCCAGCTTGCTCGGATTGAGTATGCCCTTTGGATCAAGAGCGCTCTTGATGGCCCTCATCACATCTAAAGCACCACCGCACTGATCGCTCATATACTGAGCCCTTGCCAAGCCGATTCCGTGCTCAGCACTGATTGTTCCGCCAAGCTCAATGGCGGCCCTGTGGACCTCGTCTGCTGCAAGGTTCAGCCGTGCCCACTGGTCCTTGTCCATGATGTCTATAAAGAAAGCCACATGCAGGTTTCCATCTCCTATGTGGCCGAACTTCATTGCAGGAACCCCGGTCCTTGAAGAGATCTCCTCCACCTTTTTTATCAGCTCTGGAATCTGCTTTATGGGCACTCCGACGTCCTCGCCAACATATATCCTGCTCATGCTCGGGTCCAGCCTGGTGATGGATGCCCCAATCAGCCTCCGGGCAGCCCAGACCGCCTCCATCTCATCCTGGCTTGATACAATCCTAATCTCCAGAGCGGTTGGGCGGCATATGTCAGAGACCTCCTCTGCCAGCTCCTCAACAGCCAGGGCAGTGCCGTCCACCTCAAAGAGAATGATATCTCCCTGGTCAGAGATGGCAAGGTCCGGGCTGACCTTTCTCAGAACCTGGAGAGTGGTCCGGTCCAGTATCTCGCAGGCCGAGGGTCCAACCCCTCCAGAGAAGACCCTGACCACTGCCCGACCGGCCTCCTCGGCGCTGCCAAATGAGGCCGTCACCAGGCGTCTGGCCTTTGGAAGGGGTGCCACCTTGAGTCTGGCCTTGGTGATTATTCCCAGAGTCCCCTCGGCTCCGATCATGAGCCTGGTCAGGTCATAGCCTGCAGAGGACTTGAGCATTTTAGAGCCGGTATTTATGATCCTGCCATCTGCCAGCACCACCTCCAGGTCCAGTACATAATTGCGTGTGGTGCCGTACTTAACGCATCGCATGCCGCTTCCGTTGTTGGATATGAGGCCTCCAAGAGTGCACATGGCCGAGCTTCCGGGGTCCGGAGGGAAGAAGAAGCCATGGGGCTTGAGTGCCAGGTTCAGCTTCTCATGAACCACACCTGGCTCAACCTGGACCTGAAGGTTCTCCAGGTCGATCTCCAATATCCTGTTCATTCCCGACATGTCCAGGACTATGCCGCCCCGGATAGGAACCGCTCCTCCGGCCAGGCCGGTGCCGGCACCCCTGGCAGTGACAGGGACCTCCAGCTCGCTGGCCAAAGCGAGGATCTGGGATATCTCTCCAGCATTCTTTGGCCGGACCACGTAATCGGGCCTTCCCTCTATCTGAGATGCATCAAATGAGTAGCAGTACAGCTCTGTGGGCGATGCAGTGGCCCTGCAGCCAGCGATATTTTCCAGATCAGCGAGTATGTCCTTCATGGATAGCGCAAAACCCTGGAAGACCGGCATGGCCGCTTTTGGTATAAATCTTGTCTCGTCACCAGGCTTGACACCCTCACTCGGATCATTCTGGAACCTATTCAGGACCCTGGCAATCAGAGGCCAGATCCTGCATTCTTAAATTATAGAGAAAATCTCTAAATGGCTCTTCATCAGGACTGTCGGGCAGACGGCTCTTCATATAAGCCTCGTCCAGTTCCGACATCGCCATTTGCACTTCTTCAGGAGTGACATCCTGCCATGCTGGAAAGAATGCCAGCCTTCTATTATTCAGCATCTTTAGGCCGAAGGCTATCGTCCTCATGGCAGTCCTCAGACTCTTGGCAGCGCAGCTGGGCCTTTGATGAGCAACGCTTATATGGCTCTTTGCTATGCCCTGCAGGGAGCAATAGGTCGCCCTGGAGAGGTTATTCTGTACAACCGCTCTCAAGCACTGAAGCGCCGGGCCTTCAGAGATCACCAGCGAGCTCATTGTAAACCAGATGGCATTGGCGTTTCCCTTTATCAGCTGGTCTGCCAGGTGGCCTATCTCCCACCAGACCTCATCGTATTCTCTGCCGCCTTTCAGACTGATCTTCTGGGCAGGGTCTCTGGATATCTTCTGCCTTCCAGGATGACCCTGGAAGGGACCATGTAGGCATGGAAGAGGTCGATGTCACTCTGTTCGGTGTCCATGGACCACATGTGGGAGCCAACGCATGTCGTAAATAGATTCTGCATCATCTGGAGATGGTCTTTGCACCTAAGCTTCTACTGCATAGCTCCATTACAGGAATTTTAAAGGAATCGCCAGCATTTTCGCTTGTGGACTGCGGATACATCATCATATTGACTGGCGTACTGAAACCCAGCCTATTCTTGTTTAGCGATCAAGCGCTCTTTATATTTCAGCTCCCAGAAGTTAATCTCAAACCTGGTTCCCTGGTCGGAGTCCAGCCTCAGCGCTCCATCCAGCTGACTGACCAGGACGTTCACCAGCTTCAGGCCAAGAGTCTGCATCCTCTGCTGATCAAGATCAAGCCCTATGCCGTTATCGCTGATGATCAGTCTGAAGCTGCCATTGTCCTCTAAGTGTAGCTCTACGCATACTTCACCATTCCTGCCACCAGGAAAGGCATACTTGAGTGAGTTTGAGACCAGCTCATTTACGATCATCCCACAGGGCACAGCTGTCTCAATATTCAATATGACATCATCTACATTCAGCTTTATAAATATCCCTGATGGTGCAGCGTTATAAGAGTGAGATAGATAGGCGGCCAGGTTATGCATGTAGTCCTTGAATCGGATGCCTGCAAAGCTCTGTGATCGCAAGAGCATCTCATGGACCAGGGCAATGGACTTGACCCTGTTCTGGCTCTCCTTAAACATATCGAGGGTAAGAACTATCAGAGACACCCTTA
Organism: Methanotrichaceae archaeon; assembly: GCA_035560655.1. GTDB lineage: Archaea > Halobacteriota > Methanosarcinia > Methanotrichales > Methanotrichaceae > DATMZB01. Next base: position 4,004 of record DATMZB010000636.1, read on the forward strand.
GACTGGAGATAGAGCAGGCTGGATACCATCTGCAGGTTGTTCTTGACCCTGTGGTGAATCTCCCTAAAAAGAACCTCTTTCTCCTTGAGAGAATTCATCAACTTCTCCTCGGCCAGGCTGCGCTCGGCTATCTTTTCCTGAAGTTCCACATTGGCCCTGGCCAGATCAGAGGTACGCTCCTTTACCCTATGCTCCAGGTTCTCGTTGAGCCTCTCCAGCTCGGCGTTCTTCTTAGCCAGATCGCGCTGCAGTACTGCAAGTTCGTTGTTCAGATGGGAGATCTCATTGTAGAGCCTGCTATCATTCAATGAGTTTTCACGTGTAAGCTCAGCCTTCTCCTTGACGGCCATTCGAAGAGCATTGATCTGCTCACAGTTCATCTGCATCAGGTCTCCATAGAGCGTAAGGACTTCGCTGCAGGTCCTGGCCCCAACTACCAGAATGCTTCCGCCTACTATTGCCCCAGCGAAATGGATGATGACGATCTGACCACTGAGTAAAACATTCATCTCCCAATCAAAAGCTGCATTATGAGAGCGAAGCTCAACCAAGAAATTGAGCATCTTGCTCAAGCTCCCACGGTCAACCAGAGAGGTCAGCGATTTTCCAGGCAATGCTCTATCAGCCAGGCCAATCCGATCATCGATCACCTGAAGTATGACGCCCATGGCATCGCACAGCAATGCCAGGCAGGGCGTTTGCTCATTGAGATTCATTTCCAGGCCCTAAACTAGCTCCAGAGGCACTCTCAGCAGATAAGATAGTGGATCATCTGCCATCACAGGATTGCAATTCAGCCATCAATTCACTCATTTAACTATATCCATCCTGGGCCTGGATAAGGCGGCATTCAGGGTCCTTAATAGCCTGTCGCAGCCAGGCGCATCCTTCAAGCTGCCCAGTATTCTGATCGCCATCAACAGGGCACCCGGAATCATTCCAGCCCATATTGCATAGCTATAGCAGGGCTATTACAGCTGTCTGGATGCCGCTCTAGGCACCTCCATCGAGGAGTCGGCTGGCCACTGCCACAGCCTCGCTGGCATCCCGGGCATAGCCATCTGCACCTATCTTATGCCACAGGTCCGGCGATGCGTTGAAAGGATAGCCACCTACCAGTATCTTCACATCCTTCAGACCAGCTGAGGAGCGCACTCTGGAGATCAGATCTGCCACCTTGCTTATGTGGAATGTCATGGTCGCTGATATGGCCAGCACGTCGGCGTGTCTGTCAGATAGGGCCTTAAGTATGCTCTCTGCAGGCATGTTAGCGCCCACATAATAGGTATCCCAGCCCGCCAGCTCAAAGAAATCCGCAACCATGCGTATGCCTATCTCGTGAAGCTCGCCTCCTACGCATGTGGCCACCAGCCTGCGTCCTATCCTGTCAGTGGCGAAGATGAGTGGATAGAGCTGGGACATGATGAGCTGGGTGGCCGCTGTGCAGTAGTGCTCCTGTGCCACGCTCAACTGATTGGTCTGCCAAAGCCTGCCTACCTCATGTTGAGAGCGCTGAAACACATGGATATAGATGTCCTTGATGCTTGTGCCGCCCTCCACAGCATCCATTATGAGATCACTCGCAGCTCGCCTCTCCCCATTTAGAAGAGCGCGAAGGTATTCTCTGGCAAGATCGGCCAGAGGTGCATCATCATCCATGAAAGTAGGCAGTACCGCGGGAGCCTGATCCAGCTGATCGATGCCAGCCATGATATATTCCTCGACAATAGGCCACATATTGCCAGGCAGAGATCCTTTCAGAGCCGAGCCAGTGCACTCCAGAGTGGCCTTCAAGGCATCATCTGGAAACTTCAGCCCGGCAAAGAGTACCTTAGCCCATGCTATGTAATCGGCAAATAGCAGCGGGTCTGAAGCCGATAAGGCCTCCGCCAGGTAGGAGAGATGGTACTCGGCATCCCGGACGCTTTTGTGCCACCCAGCCTCACCAAAACGGTTCCACAGCTCAGGCTGCAACTCATACTGCCTGCTCACTATGGACTCTGCCAGGCTTCGACGTTGTCTGTTAATCGCCTGGCTTACCTCAAGTAGACCTGGCATCATCAACCACCCTGCTGCAAATACCGCGACTAATTATAAGCCTGGTCAAAATGCAGCACTAGCATTATTAGATGCAGGATGGTGGATGATCAAGCTATAGAAGAGTTTTGAAGTCTCGGGAATTGTTTCCCGATTCGCAAACCGAGCCGGGTATTGGCCTGTAAGAAAAAAGTATGAGCCAAAAGAGGCTCAGACTGTTATCTTCTGGCCATAAGTTATAGAGCCATCATCTGCTACGGTCCAGACAATGTAGGCGGCATTGACGTCGCCATTCTCATCGAAGGTGATCTCGCCTGAGGCTCCCTGATAGTTGATCTCCTTTCCCTCGGCTATGAGCTTCATGGCCTGGCCAATATCCGAGACCTCGACTCCAGGTGGATTGGATACCGATCTCATGTGATCTCTAATGGCGGTTCCATTAAAGCTGCCAGCTTCAGCCGCAGCCAGTGCCACAACTGCCATGGCATCATAGCTGCCGGCGCAGAAGATCCCTGGCTCCCGGCCGTAAGCCTTTACGAACTTCTGCCTGAATGCCTCAAACGCCGCGCCTCCTGCGGTCTGGTCAGGAGCGATGCCCTGCATCCCTGCAACTATATACTTTCCAGATGAGTCCTTGCCAACCATCTCTGCCAGCTTCTCAGTCATGAGCCCCTCAGACATGAGCCAGTTGGTGCTCTTCAGATATCCTCTCTGATATGCCGACCTCAGTATGAGGCTCCCTGTCTCTGGGTAGCCCACAAGGAGCACGAAATCCGGCTTTGGAGCTGCGACCTTATCAACCTCTGAATCGAATACAGTCTGGGATGGATTATACATCACAGACTCAAGAATCTTGCCGCCCTCTGCAGCAAATGCCTTGGAGAAAACGCCCAGAAATCCCTGGCCATATGGGTTGTTGACCATGATCGTAGATGCGGTCTTATAACCTTTCTGAGAAGCCAGCTTGGCTATGGCAGCTCCCTGAAGGGCATCTGAAGGCATCGTCCTGAAGTACAGGTCGTTATCGCTGTAGTTTGTAAACTCCACTCCTGAATTTGAGGAGGAGATCTGAAGGACGCCGTTTCCTGTTGTTATATCTATTATGGACATGCTCTGGCCGCTTCCAGCGCTGCCTACTATCACTGGCACCTTGTCCACCTTGACGAGCTTGTTGGCGGCGTCCACTGCAGCGATGTTGGAGGTCTGGTCATCCTCAATATGGAGCTTGATCTGCTTTCCAAGTATCCCTCCATTGGAGTTCACTTCTTCAGCAGCCAGCTTAACGGAATCGGTTATCGGGCCGCCGTAAGCTGCAAGATCGCC
>DATMZB010000637.1:0-2521 GCA_035560655.1 Methanotrichaceae archaeon
TGATGAAGAAGCATTGCTGGACGTGCAACTGGAAGAAGGCATAATTCGATCTGAGCTATTCTCATAGCCTATGTCGGACTCTCCCCGGCCTGAATCTGAAGGGCCTGGAGATCCGGCATTAGGCAGTTACAGGCTTTTGCATAGGCTGCAGAAGTATTGAAGGGCACCAATTGCTGCCTTTCTACGAACAAGACGGCCCGGCCCTGCCAATCCTTTTTCGCTATGTGCTTTATCCATCTTGCTTCAATTGAATGATCCTAATCATTCTGCAAATTCCTCGACCTCATCCATGAGATCACCACAATAAATACGGTTCTTTGAGGCAATGGTTGTAGAAGTTCTGATGTTGACTTGCCTTAGCTTCAGCAGATTCATGTTCACATGGACTATATATTGCTGTGAGTCACCCTTTTGATTTTTAGGGAGTTACTAACGGACCAGGCTGCCACTCAGGGGCAGCCGGTGCCAGACGCCCAGCTTGTTGGTGAGTCGCCCAGAAGTTTGCAGCGGTTCTTCTGCCGATTCTGGCTCTCGATCTGAAGACGCCCAGCCTATCAATGCATCGTCCAGAGATCCATCTTTATCCTTCTAAGTTTAGTGCTATTAATCGGAACCGTGGGAGAGCCTCCCACACGGATGTACTTTCGAGAATGAGGGAATCTAGCCTTTATTTGGCCTGGATGTACTAGCCCACCCTTCTTGAGATCGAATAGCGATTCTGGCCAGAGACCCTGGGAAGGGCGCCAAAGAATGAGGATATGAAGAGAGGCATCTGGGCCTTTGGAGCCGACACATTTCTGGAATCGGTGATCTTTATGCGCTCAAGGTACCAGACTATGGGGACTGTAGACAGGCTCTGGACTATGACCATATGATTGGATAGGGGCATTATCGCAGAGGTCCACATAGCAGGTATCTGATAGTTCTCGCCTCCCTCTCCACTCGTTCCCTGCTCTCTTATTACATACGCAGGGAGGCCGTTTGCAGTTGCGTTATACTGGCGAACATTTTTGACCTTATCTACTGGGGATATGAATTGCGAACCAGAGTCTAAAATGAGCTTGTAGCGGGTTTGGTTATAGCCTTCAGGATCAGGCAGGGCTTCGACCACTAGATAGCCATGACCGATATCGAGAATAGCATCACTATTCTCTGGATTGTAGGAAATGCTGACGTTCTGGTCCGGGAAGTCCCCTGGATCTGCCTCTAAATACAGCCCATTGATGCTCACATTCACAGGGGCGGCCTGTATGCCACCATGCCAGAGAGCTGCAGCCAGGATCAGGGTGGACAGAACGACGATCTTTAGCATAGTGAACTGTAGTCGGAAAATTGAGATATATTTATCGCTGTATCACCGATTCTCATGGCCAGCCATGATCTCATAATCCCTGAATAGGGCGATTCTCTATCTGGATATGGCAGTATCTTTTCTATTCGAGCGCTGCCTAGCTGCAGGCCATCTCAAAGATGAAAGCGATAAATCTAAAATGCTCCGATCTGAAATCGCTTATATATCACCATGACATTCCAGAGCTTGTTTTGATATTCCTGGAGGGATCTGATATGAAATCTTTAGTTCTTGCTTCAATTGTACTGCTTGCTTCCCTTCTCATAGGATCTTCCGCGGGCCAATCCATGGGGGTTCCTGGAGATGGGGTGCAGGTACAGCACAGGATTCTGGTGATTAATTCTTATACTCCTGATGTAGCCCTGGAGAGGGACCTCAGCAATGGCATGGCAGAGGGTCTGAGAAGAGTCGGGTTCCTGGAGCCAAAGGACTATCAGATGAAGACCATCTGGATGGATACCAAGGTCAACTACACCGGGCCCGAGGAGATAGAGAAGAGGGCCTCCATGGCCATGGACCTGATAGATGAGTTCAAGCCAGACCTGGTCTTCCTCAATGATGACAATGCCCTGCAATATGTGGCAGTAAACTACACCATGAGCCACCCGAAGAGCAATGTCTCCTTCATCTTTGCAGGAGTCAATGTGGACCCCACCATCTATTCACCCATAAAGTCGCTCGATATGCCTGGAGGTAGGATAACCGGGCTTCTGGAGAGAATACCCTTCTCTAAGGCTTTCGCTCTTGGAAAGAGCATAGTGCCCAATGCTTCGACTATGGTGCTCGTTGGAGACGCCAGCCCCAGCTCAGACCAGATAGTCAGGGACTTCAAGGAGTGGCAAAGCATTGAGGGTAACAACTCATCAATCCGGGTCTTGGGGTTCATCCAGGCCAGGACATTTGATGAGTGGAAAGATGCCATACTCGCGAACCAGGGCAAAGCGGATCTCCTGGGAGTGCTCAACTACTACCAGATAAGGGATGAGAATGGAGCTGTGCTCCCCTCCTCTGAGGTGGCACAGTGGACATTCCAGAACAACCTGATTCCAGAGATTGGGCTCATTCCATCCAATGCCGAAGATGGATTCATGGCCGCAGCAGGAGTGTCCTACTGGAAGACCGGAATCTATGCCGGGATTATGGGTGGAGAGATATTGAAGGGACATGAGC
>DATMZB010000638.1:0-5980 GCA_035560655.1 Methanotrichaceae archaeon
CATGGAATACCCTTCTATGCAGTATCACTGTACCTGGCAAACGATCGCTGCCGCTTTGGCTATGTCTGCGACCTGGCAAGGATGACAAAATACTATGCCGAGGCAGGCCACGGAGCTTACGCTGCGCCCGGCGGCAGGCTCTCTGTCTCAAAGACCACTGCACTGAAAGACTTCAGCATCTCGGGATATACCTTGAGGCCCAACACAGGCAGAATAGCGCCAATAGGCGACCAGGTCAGGAGGATCAGGACGCTTGGCAGCACCTCTCTTGAGATGTGCTATGTAGCCTCTGGAAGGCTTGACGCCTTTGTAGACCTGCGCGGAAGGATGAGGGCTGTGGATATGGCTGCAGGAATGCTCATCATAGAGGAGGCCGGGGGGCTTGTGACCAGCGCCTCGGGCGCAAAACTTGCAGTCAACTCGGACATGTGGCAGAGGACAGACCTCATAGGGTCTAACGGCCTCATACACGACCAGATCCTGGGGCTCATAGGTGGTGCCGGCCATTAGGATAGGCTTTGTCTCCAGAAGGGAGCTTGAGTCTGTAAAGATCGTTGAGCACCTGGCAGACAGGTTCAGGTCACGAGCCGAGATATGCCTTGAGCCCGAGCTTGCCCAGCAGCTGGGCATGAAGGGGACTCCTATTGAGGAGATGAAGGTGGACTTCATAGTCTCTGTGGGCGGGGATGGGACAATTCTTAGGACGATACACAGGATGAAGGACCCGCTGCCGATACTCGGCATAAACATGGGGACGCTGGGGTTCCTCGTGGACGTGGAGCCGGCGGATGCAGTGAGGACTATGGAGCGCATGCTCTTCGGCTTTGAGGTCGACGAGCGTTCCAGGCTGCAGACGGTTTTAAACGGAGAGCCTCTGCCACCTGCAACCAATGAGGTAGCCCTGATCTCAGCCAGCCCTGCCAAGATGATCGACTTCGAGGTGATTGTGGACGGCGCTCTTTTAGAGCAGCTCCGAGCCGACGGCATGATCTTTGCCACTGCCACAGGGTCGACCGCCTATGCCATGAGTGCCGGGGGACCCATAGTCGATCCAAGGGTGGACGCCACAGTTCTTGTGCCAATGGCACCATTCAAGCTCTCAGCCAGGCCCTGGGTCATACCCGGAGACAGCACAGTCGGGGTCAATCTCAGGCTTCCAGATAAGGATGCGTTCATAGTTACGGACGGCCAGAGCATGGCCACGGTCTCAAAAGATGATGAAATAGCTATCCGCAAGGCTGATACTCCGGCCAGGTTCGTGCGGACCACCCGGGACGGATTCTATGAGAAGGTCAAGAACAAGCTGACCTGAACTATTTTTGACCTCAATGCTTATTTGATCTTTCAATGAGCTCAATGAGCTCTTCAGCTGTGTATCTGTCAGCCAGGTCCATCAGCTTTCCAAACAGCATGTACGACCTCCTCAGGCTTGCGATCCTTTCCAGGACAGGGGCATCATCGGACCCGCTGGCCTTGAGGTCCTTCTCAGTCTGGTCCAGGGCCTGGACGATTATATTCACCTCGGCCTTGACATGGCTCATCATCGTGGACTTTATGACGTTGAGATCTGTCACTGCAACGTAGTGGTACCTCTTATCTCCTGGCGTGATCAGGCGCTTGACACATCCCAGGTTCTCCAGTATGCCCATGTTTGAGCTGACGGTGGATTTGCTGTATCCGGTCCTCTCTACCAGGTCGTCCATGGATAGAGGCTCTGGAGATAGTAGCAAAGTGCCTCTGAGCACTCCTGAGGCATCGCTGAATCCCTTGATCTTGGCAGACTTGACGCAGGCGTCCACTACATGCGCCGTCGGGCCATGCATATCTTCTTGGTTCATCGATATGATGATAACCACAAGTTTTATCTATCTTTCGCACGTCCCGAACGTCCGGTAATTTCCGAATGCATCCCCACAGGTGAACTATGAAGAGCGCGGAAAATCTTGGTGCCTGGATCGCGAATAACCCCATAATAATCATAGCCCTGGCCGTGCTCCTGACCATGGCCTCTCTCAACTACGCCCAGCAGATAGAGATGCAGGGCATGAACACAGAGAACTTCGTAGGCAAGGAGTCGCCGCTCTATCAGATCTACGACCACCTTTTCATAGAGAGATTCGGCACCGAGTCTATCGCCATCCTGGTGGAAGGAGACGACGTAACCAAGCCAGGTGTTCTGCAGGCAATGCTCGGGCTCTCGGACCAGATGAAGAAGGCGCCCGGCGTATTGAGCGCCCAGAGCATCGCGGACATCGTCGCCGATGCCACTGCAGCGTCGACTGGCATCAGGGAGATCCCAAGCTCCCAGGAGCAGATAGATGCCATACTGGCCAGCGCCGGACCCCAGGTCCAGGGAATGATGCCTGATACAAAGCACACTCTGATGTCTGTGGAGATGCCTCTGACATTCTCTGATAGGGACAGGTCCGACCTCCTTACAGAGACCAGTGCCCAGGTCGGGTTCGCCCATTTCCCGCCGGATGTCGGCATAACAGTCACAGGCAGCCCGGCGCTCAGCGCATCCATAATGGGGGAGATGACTGCAAGCAACGGCCCGCTCATGGCACTGGCGGGAGTCCTGATGGTGGTGGCACTGATCCTCACATTCAGGCACGTCAAATGGTGCCTGCTGCCAATACCGATAGTCTTTCTGGGGATAATATGGACCTTTGGTGCCATGGGCTTCCTGCACATACCCATGACCATGGTCTCAATGTCGGCCTTCCCAGTGCTGATAGGCATCGGCATTGACTATGCCATCCAGTTCCACAACAGGATAGATGAAGAGTTCACCAAAGGGGAAAAACCAATGCAGGCGGTGATAAACACCGTCAATCACGTCTCAGTGCCCGTCATGATAGCGCTGATAATAACTGCAGCCGGCTTCTTCAGCATGCTGACCTCATCAGTGCCCATGATCAGGGATTTTGGGCTCCTCTGCCTCATAGGCCTCTTCATGTGCTACCACTCTGCGCTCTTCGTGGGCACAACAGTGCTCTATGTCGTGGAGAGGAGAGGCTCAAAGAGGGTCAGGCCTGCTGGCCAGGCAGCCGGTGACAGCAATGATACATTCATTGGCGACGCCCTGGAGAAGACTGCCGATTTCTGCATCAAGAGGTGGCAGGTGGTGCTCTCACTAGCGCTTCTGCTCTCTTTGGCCGGGACCTATTCAGATTTCCAGGTCCCGGTGGAGACCGACTTCAAGACCTATATACCCCAGGACCTCCCGCCACTGGTCGACTTCAGGCACATGTCCAACATCTTTGGAGGAACCGACAAGATCGACCTCATAGTCCAGGCCGATGACGTCACCAATCCCACAACCCTGAAGTGGATGGACCAGTTCAGCACCTACCTTGAGGGCTCAAGAGCCCAGGTCGAGGGGACGACAAGCATAGTGACCTTCATCAAGGCAGCCAATGGCGGTGTCCTCCCCACTGACCAGACCCAGGCGAGGGAGATAATAGATAGACTGCCGAGCTATGCCAGGGATAGATATCTCAACGGGCATGACACGGCGCTCATAGACCTGAACCTGGGACGGGCAATAGATGCCCTTGGCGAAGAGGGGATAGACAGGCTCCTTAAAGAGATAGATAAGGACCTGGCCTGGAACCCGGCTCCGCCCGGAGTATCGGTCAGAGAGAGCGGCGACCTGGTAGTGATGACCACAGTGATTGGAGCCCTGACCACAGGAAGGACTGAGATGACACTTCTTGGGCTTGTGCTCATCTTCATAATACTGCTCATCATCTACCGCGACCTGATCAAGGCCCTGCTGCCTGTGCTGCCCATGATGGTGGTTATTGGCTGGATGGGCGGCGTGATGTACCTGGGCGGCTTGAAGTACACGCCTTTAACGGCCACGCTTGGCGCCCTCATACTGGGAGTCGGGTCCGAGTACGCCATACTCATGATGGAGAGGTTCTATGAGGAGCTCGCACGGGTGGGCGATCCAGACGTCGCTTTGAGGATCACGGCCAGGCGCATAGGCTCGGCCCTGATGGCCTCAGGCCTGACCACGGTCTTCGGGTTTGCGGCTCTGATAGCGTCCCCATTCATGATCACAAACAACTTCGGAACTGTGACTGTGCTCGCAGTTATCTTCGCATTGTTTACGACCTTCACGGTGTTCGTGGTCCTGATGCTGCGCATGGAGATGAGGCGCGACGCATTGAGCGCAGCCAAGGTTCGCATCATGGACGCCAAGAGGAGGATGACAAATTGAGGTTCAAATTCATATTAGCCCTGATTGTGCTGGCTATGCTTGCTGCATCTGCTCAGGCTCAAAGTGCGGTTCAAAACAACTACATACCCTCTGAGCTTGGCGGTGACAACTACTACAACATGTACGGCGGTCCTGATCTCTCAGCCAGCCTCAGTGGAACCAATGAGTTCGACAGGGGAGACACCGTGACCCTCTATGTGGACCTGACCAACTACGGCAGGATAACAGGCTTTAAGCAGGACCAGGTGCCCCAGAACGCCAAGGAGTATGCCCTCCAGGCAGCCGAGCTCCAGGACGAGTACAAGAAGACTACTGCTCTTGGCATCACCGGCACCCTGGTCTCGAACAGCCCATCAATTGAGGTCCAGTCGGGAGATCAGGTCATACAGTCCCTGAAGTCCGGAGAGAAGACCCAAAGCCCGCTCAAGTTCACAGTCAAGATCGCCAACCACGCCCGGGCAGGCTCATACCCCCTGGCCCTGAAGCTGAACTACGATTACCAGTCCAATGTAATGGTATATGCATCCGACCTGACTGCCGCAGGCAGCGCTCCGGTCCTATCCGGGTTCAGGGAGACGCTCAACTACGCCAAGACCAACCAGACCATCGACATCCCCGTGATAGTCAAGAAGAAGGCAGATTTCAATATCACTGGGTCCAGCGGAGTGATGAGTGCGGGCGCAAAGAAGGTTCCAATAGATGTCACCTACCAGAATATAGGCGATGAGCCCATAACGGATGGAATAGCCAGGCTTTCCATATTCAAGCCATTCTCATCCACGGATGATCAGGCCTACATAGGCGCCATGAACCCCGGAGAGTCAAAGACAGTGACATTCAGGCTGGATGTGGACTCAGACGCCACTCCAAAGGACTACGGCATAAACAGCGAGATCAAGTACACCGACCTCAGAGGTGACACAATCATCTCAGAGAGCATGAAGATACCTGTTGCAGTCAACCCCGCGGGCCAGTCCATGATGCTGCCGGCCATTGCAGGCCTGATAGTCATAGGCGCAATTGGCGGATATATCTACAAGAAAAAGCAGAAGAAGTAATCTGCAAAGGTCTCAACCTGGGCCCGGCCTGTAGTTCGGGTCCCTCTCTTTTTCGATTCCCTCTGGCGAATCGAAGTGCGCCTCGTAGGGCTTGATGTCGAGTATGGGCGTGTGGTTCAATGCATCCAGGCCAGTCACTCTAATCTCGCGTCCGATGACCCCCTTCACCTCTGCAAGCGTGAGCCCGATAGGGTTTGGCCTGTACGGGCTTCGAGTGGCCAAAACGCCCCTCACAGGCACGCTCATGTCTCCCATGGGATGCACCTTTTCACGGTACCCTTCAGACCTGTCGAAGTGAAATATCACCATAAGGTGCCTGTACCTGTCTATGCCGTCCAGGGCGCCCAGGTATTTTTCATCTATGGCCAGCACAGACTCGCTGTTCCTCATCTCCTTCGGGTCGCCGGGCTCATCAAACGAGTTTCTCACCTCACCAATCGGGAAAAAAACTATCTCTTTGGGCATGCACAGATGCTCGCCCTTCCAGGAGATCTCACCTTCGCCATAGTGCCCGCCAAAGTGATCGAGAGGCAAAGATTATTTTGCCTGAGATATATATTCCAGCATCTACTATCGCATTTTATAGTCCCTGCCGAGGCGGCATCCTGACAGCCACAGCTTATTCACACAAACATAAATGCTAAATAATTCGGATAGATCATCAGTATGGCAACTCATTTCCGAAGATAGTGCC
>DATMZB010000639.1:0-3572 GCA_035560655.1 Methanotrichaceae archaeon
CTTCAAATATTTATCTAACACACTACCATAGATCAAAAACCAGTACACGAGGATTAATTTCCCGGTACATCAATGGCTTAGATCGTGTGAACCCACGGACTGTGGGGGATTGCCCGTCGAGATCTAACCTCTACTTCAGGAGAACTCCTGTAGCAAGTTGCATCGATGAAGTAGGAAGCCCCATCCCTTTAGGGATTGGGGAGGAAGTCACGGGACTGCTGGCAATGCATGGCAAATGGCACATGCCAGTCTCTCCCACTCATTTCTTCTGTTCAGCTATCTTTCCTGCAGATGGAATTTTTATGAAGAGTGCTTCAAGTGACCAAACCCTGGATATTGAGCAGGTGCTTTGCTACCTGAACAATAAGAGCAAAGAGAGCAGAGCGCTCAAAATCAGGGCCATGACCAGCGCCATGAGGTATCTGAACCTAAAGAGATCTATTGCACCATCTTCCGCATGAGGCATTTTGCGATATATGTGGCGGTAGCTCATCAGGGCGACGATGTAGATTGAGGCTCCAACCAGTATGAATATGATGCCTATAGCCCTGGCAATCCATGTGGCTCCTCCTCTGGATAGGAAGCTTGCGATTCCAAGGCCAGCCACTACTGCCGCTATGCCCGTGCGTATCCAGGCGCTGAAGGTGCGCTCTGTGGCAAGGTGAGTGAGAGCCAGGGATAAGGTTTTCTGATCAGTGGCCAGGCTCAGCTGCTTCTCAACAAGGCTTGCAACTTCTTTATGTCCATCTGCAGAATCATCTTTCATGTCCTTTGCCTCACGCTCATACGGCAACTACAGATCCCATCAGGTCGGACCTGGCCTGGTCGATCAGAGATGCGATCCTTGCGTAGCCGCCAGCCTTTCTGTAAATGGCATGATCCCCGGACCAGAAGAGCTCCTGATGGAGCTCAAGATAGCCGTGGCTGTCGTTCATCTGGATGATCGCCAAACTATGGCTGTTTGGCATCTAACCACAGTTTATATCATCCAATGAGGTTAAAGCTTATTGCAGCTTGAATGCGCCAAATTTATCCAAATGAATTATCACTGATCCTGCGGAGATGAGGGAATACCAGGATTATCTCTCAGACCGCTATAACCCGGTGCATCTCAGGGCATGCCTTAGCCTGCCTTCATCTCTTCTTGCCAAGGCAGGCTTGATCAGTATTTCACCTTTCTATAGAACCATCTCTTGACCAGGTCTGCAGAGATGATGTAGACTGCAACTATCACCGCCACTGTAGCCAGGAAGAAGGGCGGCATCCTTATGAACCCGAAGGGCACCGCCAGGGGGCTGAAGGGGATGAGCACTGTTGCTAGTACAACCATCAGCGTGACTCCTACCAGGTAGTTGCTGGGCTTGGACCTGATGAATGTCCTCCTGGTCCTGATTACGAGCACTATAATCGATGCTGAAATCACAGACTCCATGAACCACCCTGTCCTGAACTGGTCCACATTGGCATGGAGCACGAAGAGCAGGACGCCGAATGTTGCGTAATCGAATATTGAGCTCAAAAGCCCGAATACAACCATGAAGTTCCTAATGAAGCTTATGGACCATCGCCTGGGGCGATCAATGAGCTCAGGGTCAACGCTGTCTCCTGCTATTGTCATCTCAGGCAGGTCTGTGAGGAGGTTGGTGAGGAGCACCTGGGTTGGCAGAAGCGGCAGGAACGGCAAAAATAGGGAGGCCACTGCCATGCTGAACATGTTCCCGAAGTTTGCGCTTGTGGCCATGAAGACATACTTCATAGTGTTTGAGAAAGTCCTCCTGCCCTCAATAACGCCCTCTGATAGGACTGATAAATCCTTCTCAAGGAGGACTATGTCCGCAGCTTCCTTTGCCACGTCCACAGCGCTATCCACAGATATGCCGATGTCTGCAGCATGAAGTGCAGAGGCGTCATTAATGCCGTCTCCAACATAGCCCACCACGTCCCCGAACTTTCTTAAGGCCAGGATGATCCTCTCTTTCTGGTTGGGCTCAATCTCTGCAAAGACCTCCACATCCTGGACCTGCCTTAGCAATGCCTCATCGCTCATATCCCTCAGGTCGCGGCCGGTGAGTATGTGCTCCTCCTCAAGGCCCACCTGCCTGCTAATGCTTCGAGCAACCAGCAGGTTGTCTCCAGTGATCACCTTCAGGGATATGCCAAGAGAGTTGAGCCTCTTGATGGTCTCTCCAATGTCCGCCTTGGGGGGGTCAAAGAATGCCAGGAATCCGAGGAACATCATGTCAGCCTCGTCCCTTGTCAGGCAGATGCCGGCCTCGGTCTTCTTGATTGAGATGCCAAGCACCCTGAACCCCTGGGCGCTCAGTTCCTCGAACTTCTTCTCTATCTGATCTCTTACCTGATCGATATCAACAGATCCCTGATCTGTCTGAGCTGTTGTGCAGACCTCCAGAATTTTTGCCAGGGCGCCCTTTGTCACGATGGTATGCACGCCATCCGGGGCGGAGACCAGGATACTCAGCCGCTTGCGTATGAAGTCATATGGCACCTCGTCTAACTTCTTGAACCCTGAAACATCGACCGATCCGTGGTCCAGTATGGCCTCGTCTATGGGGTTCTTAAACCCGGTCTCGAAGAAGGAGTTGATGTATGCGTACAAAAACACCTCCTGGCTCTCCTTTCCTGCCACGTCCAGGGCGGAGTCGAGCTTTACCTTCCCTTCTGTGAGTGTGCCTGTCTTATCGCTGCATAGGACGTTCATGGACCCAAAGTTTTCAATGGACGCCAGGCGCTTGACTATCACCTTCTGAGCAGCCATCCTCCTGGCACCGTGGGCCAGGTTGATGCTTATGATGGCTGGCAGGAGCTGGGGCGTCAGGCCTACAGCCAGGGCCAGTGAGAACAGAAATGAATCTACAACAGGGCGCTGGAAGTAGACGTTTATGGCGAAGATTGCCACCACCAGTATCAGGGTTACCTCCATGAGCAGGTATCCAAAGTGCCTCACCCCCTGCTCGAACTCGGTCTCGGGCTCGACAAGGCTTAGCCTCTGAGAGACACGGCCAAACTCAGTCTCTGCACCTGTATGGACTATGACCACAGTGGCTGTGCCGCTGACCACGCTTGTGCCCATGAAGACTGAGTTGATGCGCCTGGCCAGGGGCGTGTCCTCGGGCAGGACCGCAGGCATCTTGTCTGCAGGATATGTCTCGCCTGTGAGCGCTGCCTCATTCACGAATAGGTCCTTGGATTTCAGTATCAGGGCGTCTCCGGGTATGATGTCTCCGGCGTTCAGGATGACTATATCGCCTGGCATCACCTCCTCCACAGGTATCTCTTTCTCAGTGCCGTCCCGGAGCACGTCGGCCTTGACCCGGACTATGGCCAGCAGCTTCTCCACAGCATCTGATGCCCTGTGCTCCTGCCAGAACCCCAGCATTCCGCTTACAAAGATGATGGCCAGGATTATGACGCCCTCCGCCCTCTGGTGAAGGAAGAATGAGAGTCCTGCTGCAAATATCAAAAGCAGGATGATTGGGCTCTTGAACTGAGCCAGGAACTGGACCAGTATATTGCTGGCGGCGCCCTCAGGCCGTAGGAGGTTGGAGCCATAT
>DATMZB010000640.1:0-3738 GCA_035560655.1 Methanotrichaceae archaeon
GGTGCATAGGACATAGAACACAGAATCAATATATAAACCTTTCACAGTATAATGAAACCACCTAGGTATGGCAAGAACAGTAACAGCAGAAGTAAAAAGATCTCAATGTCTATGCCAGCCTTCGCTCATTGCCGCTCCATAGTGCCCCCAGTCTAAATGGGCAGAACTAATTTAAATAGTCTGCTCAGGCAAAGAGCAGCTTTCTGATCTTCATTGTGGCGAGGTCTATGTGCGGCACTATCGCAGGAGTTGGCTGGATGTTCATCTTCTTCTGGAAATCTGTCTGGGACTGCCAGGTGCCGCTGTTGACCACGGCCACGCCCTTGTATCTCGCGATGCCTATGGTGTGGACATGACCGCAATGCAGCACCGCAGGAGTCCTCTTTATGACATAATGGTCCTCCTGCTCGGGCGCTATAGAGACGCGATTTCCATATATCGGGCACAGATGCCTCCTGCGCAGCATCTCCATCATCGCCTTCTCGGGCTCGCCGTAGGAGAGGCCCGGCACCCTCAGCACCAGGTCATCTATGGAGCGGCCGTGGTACACCAGCAGGGACACGCCCCCAAGGGTTATCCAGGCAGGGCTGCCCACGAAGACCTTGTCTCCAGAGAACATCTTTTGGATCTCCTCTGGGAGTGCAGGCTGGGGCTCGGCCTGGCGCACTATGTCGTGGTTTCCAGGGGAGATGACGACGGTGATACCGGGCCTGATGCCGTTTAAGCACCGCGCGGCCTCCTCGTACTGGTCATAGATGTCCTTAATGGCCAGGTCTCCTTCCTGGCCCGGGTAGATGCCTATGCCGTCCACAAGGTCGCCAGCGATGACGAGGTACTTCACCCTTGATGCCAGGCCCGACGGGTCGTCAGACTCGCCATTCACCCAGGAGAGGAACCTCTCCCAGGCATCGGCCATAAAGTACTTGGACCCCACATGGATGTCTGATGTGAGAAGTGCGCCGCCTGCGCCTGCCGCCAGGGGCTGGCTCTGGTTGGGCAGGTCGGGCCAGACCAGGGACTTGACGAATATCCGGCCGCTGCCGTCGTACATGCCGGTCACCCCAATGACTTCATCAGTGACTATGCCCTGGGACTGGTCAAAGCACGTCGACTCCTTCTGGACCACGGCCGTGACCATTCCGGTTGGGTCTTCAAGCTCAATCACACGGTTGCCCTTGGCCGTTGTCCTGACCTCCATGACCATGCCTATCAGAGATACCTCTCTGCCAGAGGTGCTCTTACTAAGGCTCTCTATGGGCCTGGAGTTGAGACGACGGGAGAGCATCTCGCGTATCTTCCCGTACCTGTCGCGAAAGTACCTTATGAAGTCCTCGTAATCGCCCACGCATGTGGATCTGCCCGTGATATCGCAGACTACCTCTACTGATGAGCCGTCCGGGTCCGCGACAGGTACAGGCTGGGGCGACGGGCCCGGGAGGGCCGGACCCTTGACCAGATTGCCTTCAGGAGACTGCCTGGGCCTCTCTGCCGGAGGGTTCAGGGCCAGGACATCCTCGGCTCTCACAACGGCTATAGAACCGTCCAGGGAGCTTAAAAGACGCCTTATGAGATCGTCCCTGGGACCTGGATAGGACGCTATGAGGTCTAAGGCATCTGGAGCGATCTGGTACCCATGTTCTGCAAACCTCAAAACGATCTCCAGCATCGAAAACGGTATAAGACCCTAGATACTGATAAAGTTGGCTGATGAATATAAAAGAACGGCTCATGGAAGACCTGCACCTACCAGGGCCCATTGCAGATATCGTATATGTGATAGTGGTTGTTGGAGCCATATCCCTGATCTCCCAGATAGTCCTCGGCCTATGGACTCCCATGGTCGCGGTCGAGTCTGGAAGCATGGTTCCCAACCTGAACATAGGCGACATTGTGGTCGTCCAGGGCATGTCCCGGACAGAGGTCATACCATGGGATCAGGCTGAGCTCACCAACTACACAGCATTCAACAAGCCTGGAGATGTCATACTCTACAGGCCTTATGGCAAAGAGAGGATCGGGCTTTTGGACCAGATCCAGATGCTCATACTGAGGACGCCTCCACCGACCAATAAGGCCACGCCCATAATACACCGCGCTCTGCGCTATGTTGAACAGGGCCAGCCCATGTGGGAGGGCGGACCTCAGGCACCCTTCGACGGATACATCACCAAAGGGGATCACAACAGCATAATAGACCAGCGCGCAGGGCAGATCGTGGGAGTGTCCAACGGGTCGTATATAGTCGAAGGAATCAGCTACCTCACCCCCGTCAAGAAGGAATGGGTGATAGGAGTGGCCAGGTTCAATATACCCCTCGTCGGATACGTCAGGCTGATACCCAACATAATCAACGACGAGATTCACAAGCTCCTCGGAGCTTCCTGACCTTTTTAAAAACTATTCGCTCTTTCTGCTATGGATATAATCGATAGAAGGTAGAGTGCGATTCTAAAGCCCGAGCCCGTCAGAAAAGGATCATAGAGTTTGGCCAGATGCCAGCGGCTGGGCTGCCACTCACGGCCGTACCCCTAAAGCGCGTTCGCGAGGAAAATTTACGTTGATGGGCAAGACCCGACCCCGAGCCGTTCAATGGAGATAGCACGCTCACCGTAATGCAAAGAAATCTCGCTTTTGCCTGCTACTTCCGAGCAACCACAGCCCAGTGGTCGTGGTGGTAAGGCAGGAGGTCCATAACCTCTGAGATCTGGAGGTTTTTTAAGCGCTCTATCTCCGAGCTGTAGACCTCCTTTGGAGGCAGTGTGACGTCTATGGACCTGGTCTTCATCATCAGCACCAGTGTGCCTCCGGGCCTCAGGTACCTGTCTGCGTTCCGGGTGGCGATCTCAGCCTGGTTTCTCTGGGCCACGTCCTGGTAGACCAGGTCTACCATCTCCACTATGGCGCTGTAGCTCTCGGGCTGTGCTGCGTCTCCGAGCACGGGCACTATGTTTTGCCGGGCCTCGCAAAGGCGCAGGAGGTCGCGCATGGACCTTGGAGAGAACTCCATAGCGTAAACCAGGCCGTCAGGTACCATATCGCTGACATGGCTGACGGTCGTACCTGTGGCAGCGCCGAGGTAGAGCACCTTGGACTCTGGAGAGAGGCCAAGGTCCAGGCCCTTGCCACCTGACAAAGCACGGTGCTTGAGAAGGAGTGCTGCAAGCTTTGACCTGGTTGGATCCCATATCCTGAATCCCTCAGCAAACCTCTCCCCGTAGACAGACCCGGGCGCACAGGGCCTGGTGGCGATCCTTGTTCGGCCGTCGATCTCCAGAAGGTAGGCCCCGGGGACCAGCTCTGATACGTCCATATCTACAGCTCTGTTCCCATGGATGTTGTGGTCAGCTTGACGTGCTTGACTCCCTTTAGGGCCATCATCCTCTCGGCCGCCTTTCTCACGTCCTGGCCCTCTCCGCGCAGCACCACTACCTCCAGGCAGTTGTCGTGATCCAGATGCACGTGCAGGCTGGACTGGATGATAGACCCGAAGTCGTGCTGGATCTCAGTCAGGCTCTCGGCCAGGCCGCGCTGAGCATGTGAATATACCAGGGTTATGACTCCCACGCGCTCTCCCTGGACATCGCTCATCCATTCGTAATGAACTATGTAGTTCCTGATGGCATCTCTTATGCCCTCGGACCTTGATGAGTACCCGCGCTGGAGTATTATCTCATCGAATCTGGAGAGGAGCTTCTCAGGCAGTGAGACGCCAATTCTCATCAGTTCCTGTTCCATAAC
>DATMZB010000641.1:0-16561 GCA_035560655.1 Methanotrichaceae archaeon
AGTGATAAGAGTGATTGAATAAGTTAAAGGAGTTGATTGTATGGCAATACACAATGCATATATGAAGATAGTGCTGACTATTGCAATGTTAGCTATGATCATGGCAGTGCCTGTGATGGCAAATAGCGGCTCCTCACAGAGCATGTCCAGTAATGCCTCTATGGGCACCACGGGCACAGCGGGAAATATGTCCACAAATGCATCCATGGGCACCACAGGTGCTGCAGGTCAGAACGTGACCATCGGACTCACGGCTCAGGGAATGGCATTCAACACCAGCACAATAACCGTGCCCGCCGGTGCCACGGTTACAATGAACTTCAACAACATGGACTCAGGTGTGCCTCACAACTTCGCGGCCTATACTGATTCATCTGCATCAAAGAGCATCTTCGTGGGCCAGATCATAAACGGGCCAAAGACCACAACGTATACATTCACTGCACCATCCGCGCCTGGTACCTACTTCTTCAGGTGCGACGTCCACCCAACTACCATGACAGGTCAGTTCATTGTGAAATAAGCAACAGTCTGAAGACTGATAGTTATAACCAGGTAAGGTAGGCGCTGGCATGACCAGTGCCTCCACCTTATATTGCTTTTTTATTTTCGCTCGCCCATTAGGAACAGACATTCAACCTATATCAGGCAGTGGTGTCATAAAAATAAGGCTAGTCCCATGATTCTATTTGGCAAATCGTCTCTTCATAAATCCTTTTCTGGTCTTTGGGAATCGAATTCTAGATAGATGCACCAATTTGCCTCAGAAAGTTTAAAGAGATGCGGCTATAGATATTCATAAGTAATTTTCTTTGAGAGGGCGTTGGATGAGAAAGCTGACGTGTATCCGGAGTGGCAGCAAAATACAATGAAAATTTCGAGCTGATCTGTCCATTCATCGCTTTTTAGCAAGATTAAGATTAAAACAACGGGAGTGAGATCAGTTGAACGAACCCCATGAAGCAGAGGTTGTGGTATTCAAGAAGTTCAAACGGATAGCCCCGGACTTCCACAGGCATATGCTCCCAGGAAAGGTCATAGGTCAGAGAGTCCAGGCTGGAGACAGAGTCCTAGTATATGAGGTAGAGGAGACCATTCCATCAGGAACTGTGACCATCACTGACAGGACTAAGTTAGAGTTTCGCTGACGATGACGATAGCCGAAAAGCCTGCTCTGGTTCTGAAAAGCATATGGAAATACTATGGCGGATCAGCGGTCCTGGCCGATATCTCTGCTGAAATAGGCACAGGTGAGATTTTCATCCTTCTGGGATCCAATGGATCTGGAAAATCTACCCTTCTCAAGATAATGGCAGGTCTCTTTCCGCCGGATAGAGGCACCATGCAGATCTTTGGCAGGGTCAATGGCGATGATGGGCCGCTTTCCAGGAAGGGCAGGGGCGTGCTCTTCGACCACAGCCCCCACTGGGATGCCCTTAGCGGATATGAGAATGCCTGGTTCTTTGCCAGATCATACGGCCTCTCCTCAGACGAGGCAAAGGACCGTCTGGAGGATCTGTTCAGGTGGTCGGGCCTCTGGGATAAGCGGGACGAGCCGGTATCGACTTACTCATATGGCATGAGGCGGAAGCTTTCTCTGATCCAGGCACTGGCCCACAGGCCGAGGCTCCTGCTTCTGGACGAGCCGTCTATGGGCCTGGACTACTCCTCCAGGCTGGCGATGTATGACCTGCTTAAGGATGAGTGCAGCAGAGGCACGTCCATAGTCATAGCCAGCAATGACATAGATGAGGCCACCTCTCTTGCCACCAGAGTGGCACTCATGAGGCAGGGACGGATGATCGCCGCTGGAAAGCCCTCTGAGCTGATGAGATCTGTCGATGCCCTGACAAGGATAGAGGTGAAGCTGGCTGCGCCCATACCTCTTGAGTTGATCAGAGGTATCTGGGGCGTAGAAGGAGTTGAGGCTGACCTTGGAGGGGATGGTGTCAGTCTGAGGTTGCTGGTGAGTGGAGATAGGTCCATGGGGTCTGTGGCCTCAGACATCATCAGCCAGGTATCTGAGGCAGGTGGATCGCTGCTTGGAATGGAGGTCAAGGAGCCCAACCTAGGAGATCTCTTCCTTAAGCTTTCAGAGGGAGATGGCTCTGATGATGCCTGATAGATTCTGGCAGAAGGAGATCATGGAGGATTGCAGGAGCAAGAAAGCCCTGGCCATGAAGTTTCTTCTGCCGCTACTGCTGCTGAGCCCTCTGGCATTAGGACATGTGCCGGATCACATAAGGGCATGGATACTCTCTATGTCAGTGCTCTTCACAGGTACATTTGGATCGGCTGTGGGCCTGGCTCAGATCAGGGAGAGCAAGATGCTGGAGAAGCTGGCTGTAATGCCCGTGAGTCCACGAAGGATCATAGCCGACTACATGATGGCCAGCATGCTCATGGATGGACTGCAGCTCATGGTGCCGTTCGTCCTGGTGGCGAGGCTGACCGTGTCGCACCTTCCAGTGGCAATGGCCTGCTATGTGGCGGCTCTCGTGGCATCCAGCGCATTAGGGGTTATTGTTGCAGTTATGGCGGGATCTTCTGCAGAGGTGCACCTATATGCGGCTCTAGCAGTGCTTGTATCTGGAGCGCTCTCCAGTCCGATCGTCACATATGAGCCTTTGAGGTATCTGAACATGGCTTGGCCTTTCTGGCAGCTCTCCAATGCATTGGTCGGGGCAGGATCAAGCTCTCAGGCAGCACTGGCGCTCATATCGGCAGTGTCGCTGTTTTACTTGGCCATGATTGCATCTGTGCGATTGTTCAGGCCGAGAAATTAACTATAAATGTTTTATCCTGCTATTTTTTGCATAAATGAATCAGACAAAGAGCTTGGATCTATCCCTCGCCATTAGCTAATAGGCTCTTCGCTAGCTACTATGTGTGATGTTCAACTGTGCAATGCTTGCTTCTTTGATGTGATGAGTATCCAATAAATGGTAGCGGGTGATTCATATTACCCAGCCTTCATGTCCATATCACCCCAGTATTTAGCAGCTGCCTAGCTTTTCATCTTTTGGGTGCGATTCAAAAGCCCAAGCTCGTCGGAAAATGAATCACAGCGTTTTTGGGCTAGACACCAACAGGCTGGGCTGTCACCCAAGGTCGTGATGGCCCCCTGACCCCGCGGCCGCGGGGGATATTTACGTCGGTAGGCAAATGCTGGCCAATAGCAGCCCAATGGAAGATAGGTTGCCTGTTATCATGCCATCAGATCAGCGAGGCGCCAATTAACAAGCATTATCCCCAGAACTTATAAGCGATCAGAGCTATAGTTATTTTAGTCAGTTACATCGAGATGAAGGAGATAGGTTGACGGCAACTTTTGAAAACAATCTTTACCATCAAATCCTTATCGCCCTGGATGGCTCGGCCCACTCCAGCAGAGCCCAGGAAGCGGCCTTGTCCATTGCCAGACATGCAGGCAAGGCCCGGGTAATTGGCTGCCATGCCTATGCAGCTCGTCTTCACAGGACCCGCTTTGAGGATATGGAGCCAGGCCTGCCTGAGGAGTACAGGTCTGATGGTAGCCTGCTCCAGCTCAGGCAGGCACACGAGGGCCTGATCTCTGAGGGCATGCAGCTGGTCTCAGATGCCTACCTGGACCCTCTGGCCAGGGGCTCTGCAGAGCAGGAGGTCGAATTCAAGGGCATAGCTCCTGAGGGAAGGAACTATGTGGAGATCCTGAATGCTGCCAGAGATCATCATGCAGATCTCACAATTCTCGGCTCATGCGGCCAGGGTGGAGAGGACCAGCTTGGGAGCACCTCAGAGCGCGTCTTGCTCTACTCCAAAGGCGGAGATGTGCTCATAATGCGCAGGCAGTGGAGCTTCAGGCCGATAGTTGTGGGCGTGGACGGAAGCGAGGACAGCTACCTGGCCCTGAGGAAGGCTGCAGAGCTGGCACTGGCCTTCGATGCCGAGCTAAAGGCCGTATCTGTCTATGATCCTTTCTTTCATTCAGCGGTCTTTCGAAGCCTTGCCAGATCTCTATCTGGCAGGTCAGGAGATAGATTCGATATATCAGGACAGGAGGAGCTGCACAACCAGATCATAGATCAGGGCTTGGAGAGCCTGTACCGTGCCGGGCTGGATCAGGGGATAGACAGGATCCGTCCCTTGGGAGTGAATGTAAGACCAAAGGTCTTGGCAGGCAAGGTGTCTCCAGAGATCAGGAGATATGCCCTGGACAATGATGCTGGGTTGATAGTGGTTGGTAGGTGGGGATTGCACAGGGAGATGCAATCGCTGATAGGTTCAAACGCCTTAAGTCTCGCCAGGCTTGCAGGGACAAATGTGCTGGTGGTAGCGCCTGGCTTATGCAGTGCTGATGGGCATGCCCCGGCTGATCAACCAGAGGTTCCTGCTGTATCATGGTCGCCAGAGGCAGAGATGATGCTCGACCGCATCCCATCCATTGCCCGGAAGATGGCCAGAAATGCAGCAGAGCGCTATGCTGCCGAGCACGGCATGGCCCAAGTGACCCCTCAGATCATGAGAGATCTGGCCTCTCACCTGGGAATGTAAGCTTCAAAGAGCAATTATTAAAAGCCCCAGGAATATGAGCCCTCCTGCCAGGGCCGTCCTCAGCGTTATACCCTCGCCCAGCACCATATAGGACATGACTATCACAAAGAGCAGGCTGGCCCTGTCCACCGCCGCGACCTTGGATGTCTCGCCAACCTTCAGAGCCGAGAAGTAGAGCAGCCAGGAGATGGCTCCTGCAACTCCGCTCAGCACTATAAACAGACCCTGCCTTGATGTGATTTCTCCAATGGCCTCAAACTTTCCTGTGAATATGACCACCCCGGCCATGAAGGCCATCATTATCGCCGTCCTCACAGCAGTTGCAAGGTTTGGGTCCACATCCTGCAGCCCAATTTTGGCAAATATCGCCACCAGCGCTGCGAAGAATGCATCCAGTATGGCCAGCGCCAGCCAGCTGAGCGCCATTTCAGGTCAGGCGCTCTTGATAGGAGTCTGTGTATTCAGCGGCAGTCTCACCAGCTCCCTTATGATCTTCTGGCTCTCTTCAGGCGTGCCAATGGTGTTGATCTCATAGACCCTGGTCCTGGACAGCAGAGCCTCAAAGAACCTGTCTCGCAGCATCGCCTTGAAGTCGTTCTTGACAAGAAGGTGTGGGTTGAAATAATCGTTCTCATCCAGTATCTTTAGCGCCTCTGCGGTGCTCAAAGATCTCAATGTCTGCTCATCCTGCGGGTCCCTCTTGAGGATTATCACAGTCTCAAGTGTGGTCATCGGCAGTATGCGCCCCTTTCCTATCACCCATCTCAGGTCCACCACTGCACGGCCCTGATTATCCGACTCGCCGCGCTGCACCAGCCACTCGAACTCCTTCCAGATTTGGGCCAGATCTGCCCTGATGTAAAAGTTCTTCTCAGAGCCGTAGGCCAGTATGTCATCACCATATATCCTGCCATAGAACCAATCATCAGAGACCACTCTGACCTGGGGGCTCCTGAGGAGTCCGTATGTGTGGGTGGTCTTGCCGGCTCCCGAACCGCCCATGATGCAGACACCCTGGCCCTTTACATCCAGACAGGCTCCATGTACCGAGTAGATGTTGTGGTCATCCTCAAGTATGTCCCCTGCGACGCTTAAGGCCGGAGATTTTATCCATCCATAATAGTCGATGTTTAAAAGAAAGGCGGTCTTGGACTGAGGATCGTAGTATACTTTGTTGAGATCCTCGCCTGGATCTTCTATAACATAGAGCCGCCCGTGGGAGCGTATGTTTTGAGATGCAAAATAGAAGTTCTCCTCCCAGCGGTCCTTTATAGAGTGAAGCCCTGTCAGCAGCTTGATGCAACAGCCATAGATGTCAGACTTAATCTCATACATAGCCTGGCTGCCATATTTGTCGACCAGCTCTTCCTTCTTCTCAATAGATATGAGCTCAACTGTATAGGCCATCTTATCCCTCATTGCCCGGACTCTCATCCTGGAGATAGAAATATCGCAGAGCCTTCAGGTCAGAGTCCAGCTGATATACCAGGGGTACCCCGGTTGGTATCTCGAACTTCTCTATATCCTGGTCTGACATGCCGCCTATATGCTTCGCCAGGGCCCGAAGGCTGTTTCCATGTGCTGCTATGAAGACCGTCCTGCCCCGCTGAAGGTCCGGGACGATCCTCTCATTCCAGTAAGGCAGGACCCTGTCGAGTGTCTCCTTGAGAGACTCGGTGCTTGGCAGGTCCTCCCTACGGAGGCCTGCATAGCGCGGGTCGTGCAGGGGGTGTCTCGGATCGTCAAGGTCCAGCGCTGGGGGCCGGTCATAGAACCCCCTGCGCCACCTGTGGACCTGCTCTTTGCCATACTTCTCCTCTGTCTCTCTCTTGTTGGACCCCTGTAGAGCGCCGTAGCAGCGCTCGTTCAGCCTCCAGCTCCTGCATGCCTGCACCCACATCAGGTCCATCTGGTCCATGACCACCCACATGGTCCTTATGGCGCGCTTGAGCACTGATGTATGGGCAATATCGAATGTATACCCTCCATCTTTCATCAGCCTTCCAGCCTTCTTTGCCTCTTCTATCCCCTTGGGAGAGAGATCGATGTCCATCCACCCGGTAAATCTATTCTCCAGGTTCCACAGGCTCTGGCCATGCCTGAGCATGATCAGCTCTGGCATGTCTCGCCCTGGGAATACATCTTCAAGGCATCTTCCACGCTTGCATCCTCAACAGTTATGGCGTAGATGGCATTACAGAGGCTCACAGCCTGGTCCAGAGGCAGCTGGTGGATGTTCCTGCCTGTTGCGTTCCCCGAGGCACCGCAGATGTGGATCTGGTCATGAAGCTGCTTCAGGAACGACTGGACGTCGCACCTGGCACCTCCGGCGCAGACTACCTTGGTCCTGCCTGCGGCAAGGACCGCCTCTTTGAGCAGGCACATTGAGTCGGCGCCCTCAACTTCAGGGTAGTTTACCTTGGCAAAGTCCGATCCCAGAGCCGCAGCCACCCCAGTGGCTCCTGCCACCAGGTGCGGGTCCTTCTCATTCTTGACCGCCCGTCCACGGGGGTACATCCAGAGCACAGTTACAAGCCCGTTCCTGTGGGCGTTGTAGACTATCTGCGCCGCCTCATGAAGCATCTGGGGCTCGTGCTCGCTTCCCAGGTAAAGAGTATAGCCCACTCCCAGAATGTTCAGGCCGCAGTCGTCTCTGAAGTCCACTACTTGGTTAAGGTCCAGCCACTGGGAGCTCAGAGGCTCGGCCTGAGAGGTCTTAACAAGGCTTGTCTTGGAGTTGAGCTTGACTAGGTAAGGAACATCCGGGTAGTCGATGCCATACCTGGCAATCAGACCTAGCTGGGCTGCAAATACGCCGATCTTGGCACTGGACGCTATCCTGAATAGGTGCTCAGGATCTGAATCCTGGGGATCTATTCCCTTGCCGTAAAAATCATCGTTTAAGTGCTCGACCTTCTGGTCGCCTGCAAAGAGCATCAGCCTGCCGCTATGCCTGGTGATGGCCAGGTAGTTCTCGATATATCTCCTGCGCTCAGACCTTGAAACATCCAAGGGCACCAGCACATCTTTAGGATTGATGGACATCCAATTTCAGCTCCTAACGTTTACGGCCTCAAGCTTCACCTGGGGCAGTATCTTCTCAAAGTCATCCTTCTGGCACAGAGCCGTGCCCTGGGAAAGCGTGGTGGCCGTGCCTGATGCCGCCGCAAACCTTAGGCACTCCTTAAGTTCCAGGCCTCTTATCAGGCCGTACACGAACCCAGCCACTGATGAGTCACCTGCGCCTATAGTGTTCCTGACCTCGACCTTGGGGGGCACTGCCACATACTCCTCGACATCGGCCACCATCAGTATCCCTCTCGCGCCCATTGATACCAGGACTATCTCTACCCCACCCTGATTGATCTCTCTTGCCGCAGCCACCACCTCATCAATGGACTTTAGCTCATGACCCACAAGCTCGCTTAGCTCATGGATGTTGGGCTTGATTATAGTGGGCTTGGCCTTGAGCCCCTCCTTCAATGATTCGCCATCCACATCCAGAACCACCCTGGCATTGGCCCTCTTGGCCAGGGTTATGATCTTCATATAGATCTCGGGGCTCAAGCCTGGAGGCAGGCTGCCGCCTATGGTCACTATCTCTGGGCTGGAGAGTGACTCGATCTTCTCTATGAGCGCCATGAGCTCGTGAGGCTGGACCTCAGGCCCCCTGGCATTGAAGGCCAGCTGCCTGCCCGTAGACTTCTCATGAAGTATTATATTGGTCCTCGTCTCGCCCGACACCCTGACGAAATCGCTTTGAATGCCCTCTATGAGGAGACGGCCCTCAAGCTCTCTGCCTGCAAAGCCTGCAACGAACCCAAGAGCAGTGTTGACAATACGGAAATTTTTGAGGACCTTGGAGACATCTATGCTCTTCCCACCGGCATAGCTCTGCTCCTCTATGATGCGGTTGGATACGTCATCTCTGATCTTCTCAATCCAAATTGTCCTATCTAGGGCCGGATTGAGGGTGATGGTATAAATCATAAGATCCTGTTTCCTTCACTAGATTTTAACATATCCGGCACGAAATGAGAAGAGATGCTCATCTCTTCGGCTTAGGCTTTGGTTTCTGCCCTTGCCCCTGCATCTCCTTCTCAGTCTGGAGCACGTTCAATGTGGCCTTCATCACAGTGTCCGGATTGATGGATATGGAGTCTATGCCCTCCCTCACAAGGAAGCTGGCAAACTCAGGATAGTCGCTTGGCGCCTGGCCGCAAAGCCCGCTGTGCCGCCCGTTCCTCTCAGTCCCCTCAATGGACAGGGCCACCATCTTAAGCACTCCCGGGTCGTTCTCATTGAACTCTTGAGCCAGGAGCTCTGAATCTCGATCTATGCCCAGAGTGAGCTGGGTTAAGTCGTTTGAGCCTATGGACATGCCGTCCACAAGCTTGCAGAACTCATCCACCAGGATCACGTTGTTTGGTATCTCGCACATGATGTAGATCTGAAGCCCGTCTTGGCCCCGAACGAGGCCGGACTTGGACATAGCGTCCAGGACTTTCCTGCATTCCTCAATGGTCCTGCAGAAGGGTATCATGGGTATGACGTTCTTTAACCCCATCGTCTCCCTCACCTTCTTCAATGCCGCACACTCCAGGGCGAAGGCCTCGGTGTACCTGGGATGGATGTACCTGGACGCGCCCCTGAAGCCCAACATGGGGTTGCTCTCCTGGATCTCGAAGTAAGGTCCTCCTATCAGGTTGGTATACTCATTGGACTTGAAGTCGCTTGTCCTTACCACCACGGGCTTTGGATAGAATGCCGCGGCTATGGTCCCTATCCCCTCTGAGAGCTTCTCTATGAAGAATTCTGCACCATTCTTGTAGCCGTAAGTGATCTCATCTATCTCTTTTCGAACCGCCGGGTCCTTGACTGCCTCAGGATGGATCAGGGCCATTGGATGGACCTTGATGCTGCTTGTAACTATGAACTCGAGCCTTGCCAGGCCCACGCCGTCGTTTGGTATGAACGATAGTGAAAAGGCCTCGTCGGGATTGCCAAGGTTCATCATGATCTCAGTCTTTGGCCTTGGCATGTCCTTGAGGCTCATCTTCTCCACCTTGAAAGGCAGGATGCCCTCATAGACATAGCCCACATCTCCTTCAGCGCAGCTCACTGTGATCTCCTGGCCGTCTTTTATCTTTTCAGTGGCCACCTCGGCGCCCACCACAGCAGGTATGCCAAACTCGCGGCTCACTATTGCCGCATGGCTGGTCCTTCCGCCCTTGTTGGTGACTATTGCTGCAGCAATCTTCATCACAGGCTCCCAGTCAGGTGTGGTGGTGTCTGAGATGAGGATCTCGCCTTTCTTGAATGATGAGAGCTGGGAGACGTTTGGGATCGTCCTGGCCTTGCCTGCGGCGATCTTCGCTCCCACGCCGCGGCCTGTGACTAGTACCTGGCCCCTTCTCTCCAGGACATAGGTCTCCAGGACGTCTTTGGCCCTCTGAGACTGGACTGTCTCCGGCCTTGCCTGGACTATGAACAGCTCGCCTGTGATCCCGTCCTTGGCCCACTCTATGTCCATGGGCCTGTATGTGCCAGCCTTCTTGGAGTAATAGTCCTCTATGGTTATGGCGTAGCCGGCCAGCACCAAGACGTCGTCATCAGATATGCAAAAGCGCCTTCTGTCCTCTGGAGGCACGTCCACATTATATGTGAGCTCCTTTGACTCGCCCTTTCCGTAGACCATCTTGATGGCCTTGGTGCCAAGCCCCTTCCTCACTATGGGCTTAAACCCCTGTTTGTAGGTTGGCTTGAAGACATAGAACTCATCAGGATTGACAGCACCCTGGACCACGTTCTCGCCGAGTCCGTAGGCTCCTGTGATGAAGACCACGTCTTTGAATCCCGTCTCAGTGTCCAGTGTGAATATGACGCCGCTTGATGACAGGTCTGATCTGACCATCTTCATGACGCCAATTGAGAGCGCCACCTTGAACTGGTCGAAGTTGTGGTCCACCCTGTAGGATATGGCCCGATCCGTGAAGAGAGATGCAAAGCACTTCATGCAGGCAGTTTTGAGCTCGTCATACCCCCGCACGTTCAGGTAAGTCTCCTGTTGTCCGGCAAAGGAGGCTGTAGGCAGATCCTCTGCAGTGGCCGAGGACCTCACTGCCACATCGGTGTTTGGGCCATACTGCTCTGAGAGCTTGTCATAGGCGGCCTTGATATCAGACCAGAGATCCTCGGGCATAGGCGCATTAAGGACCATATCCCTGGCACGCTTGCCACGGGCTGCAAGGTCTTTGACGTTGGTCGTATCAAGGCCGGCAAAATTCTCTTTGAGCCGGTCCAAGACTCCTGCAGACTCAAGCAGGTGCCAGTAGGCTGCCGAGGTTATGGCAAAGCCGTTTGGAATCTTGACGCCCTGGGTTGTGAGCTCGCTATACATCTCCCCAAGTGAGGCGTTCTTGCCTCCAACAAGGGGTATATCCTCGATCTTGATCTCATCGAACCATAGTATGTATTTTGGACCTTGCGCCATTATCTCATCACCTTAAAATGAAATTCCGTCTGAAAGATAGCTCTCATAGAGTGATTCATCATTCTCCAGTAGTATAGCAGACCTTATACTGGATAAAGGTGATGCAGTTGCTGACAGCCATGCTCTTCTGCCTGTACAATTGCTGAATTTATCCCCTAAGATCGCCGGGTCTGTGACTTTCATCATATCTATGTACCGCCAGGCCAGCCTTCATGGATCGCCCATACATTAGAAGAAAATGGTGAATTATTCTAGCTTGCCCAACCCAATCTATGCTACTATCAGTTAAAAGTTTTTCGATATAATGGATTGTGTCCGGCACTACCATCAGCAATGTCGGGGCATTAAGAGAGGTGGATCAAGCCCATAATATGGTTTGTAGAGGACAGAAAATGATGACTTACCTCAGCTCACTTAACTCAACCCTCTGGCTGGGGTTCATGCAGGCATGATGGCATGGGATCCAGGCCGAATGCGGATTGCGGACATTGATGCCTGGTGCTGTTCTGTGGGGCAGCCCGCGCATAGGTAGCTGCCTGACACAACCGGTGTCAGGATGCCGATCCCTCATGAGGGTGCTGAAATAATGTGGCGCCAGATGAAAATGACATAAAAAGAAAAGTCATTTTAGCCTGTCCTATATACCCATATTATTTTGCTCCAACATTACAGTACAGGCCAGATTTTACCATAACTCTATTTAGGAAGTCCGAGCTGCCAATATCACCATTGCCTAAACCGAAAGATATATATTCGTCGAATGACGTTCTTGGTATTGGCAAAAGTCGAATACCAATAGTCCCTCCTATTCTAATTGACTTTTGCCCCCCCCTCCTTTATTATAACTAAGGCACAATAGAGATATCGGCCTGGCACCGAAAGGCTTAAATTCGATTAATGCCGTGTTTTAAACCGGCAAAAGTCGAACAGACATCAATCCCTCCTATTCCTTTGACTTTTGCTCTTCTCTATTTCAATGTACCATGCAAGGCAGCTTCTGAGGTATGGATGGTTCAAGCATCCCTATTTCTATCTGCCAGGTTATGTCAATTCCTGCAGTAATTGCCCATACCATTATTCCAGGAAAGAATATCCCCAATCTCTCTGACTTTTGCCCCCCTCACGCACGGGGTTTACTTTGCTCCATCCCAACCAGAGATGCTGACATTTACACCTGCTGGCATAAAGCCCGGGAAGCTATTTCTTCTTGCGCCACAGGCTTGAAAACCAGCGTGACAGGCTCAAAGGCAGGCTGTTCTCCATCCGTTTCTTTATGAGCTCCGGGCTCCTTTTGCTGCGCTCTGATTTATTGCTCACGGAGATCTCATCAGCATCTTAGGTCATATACCCGATGCATCAGGCAATTAAACCGTAAGTGTCACACGAAACTCAGTTACATCATCGCTCAGTATCTCGATTATTTATCTGTGCTGCATTGCCAGGCTCCTGACCGGGGTCAGTGCCATAGAACGCTCACTGATACAAGGCCAATAGAATATCTTTGATGGATTGAGTTTCGTCGATTGCCTGGTGCTGCAGGCTTAAATCTATCCAGGCAGCATGGTTCAGCTAGCTCCAAGCATTCAGCTATGCTTTCGACCGATATTCCAAGGCCACGTGGCTTTGCCGCCAGGCAGAGGCCGATACGACAATCGCCTTAATCGAAAACTTTATATTCGTCGCGTGACGTATTACATATGGCAAAAGTCGGGCACTATTATCCCTCCTACATCACTGACTTTTGCTATCCCTCCTTTTCTCTATAGATTTCGCACGTTTTAAATATTGTCCGCGCCGGTCATTCTTCATGCCTGATCCCCTGAGCAAGATTGGGACGCTGATCTCCTCACTTGAGGAGCTGCGCCTTCACATGAGCAAGGCCGATCTGGCCATTGGCAATGCCAGGGTAAATGCCCAGCTGCACTTCTCTGTTGCCAATGCATGCCTGAGAAATAAGGCCGTACTGCTGTACGGAGGCATGGGCGCCAACAAGACCACCTTGGTCAATTTACTTGGCGCATCCTTCATGGGCCTGCCGTTCGATGATGTCGAGAGCCTGATGGTATCCGGCCACCCTGAGCAGACAGAGGAGAAGATACTGGGTTTCATAGATCCAAGGCAGTGGTCGCGAGGCGGCACTGAGGCCATAGAGGTCCTCTGGACGCCCTGGGCAAGGTCAAGCTGGAAGGTCATAAATGAGATCAACCGCTTCCCAAGCGGCAAGCAGAACCTGTTCCTGGAGATACTTCAAAAGAGGAAGATAGGCTATGCAGGAAAGGTTCTGACCCCTGGAGACACCTGCTACTTCGCCACCATGAACCCAGACTTCAGCTCGACATACCCACTGGATGAGGCGCTCCTGGACAGGATATCGGCCTGCGTGCCAGCCACCCAGCCCGACTTCATTGGAAGCCTCTCACTGGGAGAGCGCGAGCGCCCGGTGTACGAGCTGGCAGACGAGCTTCCAAGGTTCACTTCTGAGGAGTTCAACTATCTGCCTGAAATGGCTGCCAGAGTTGAGCTCGACCCCCAGACTGAGCTTGCTATAATCTCTCTTCTCAGGGACTTCACTTTATGTGAGAGATCTCCTGGATACGACAAGACCCAGCTCTCAGGAACCAGGCCCAGCAGAGGCCTGTGCAACGGGTGCCACTACTTCAATAATCCAGAAGTGTGCTGCTGGCAGGTGGACGAAGGACTGTCGGATAGGGTCAGGCAGGACATGAGAGATTACTCGAGGGCAATGGCGCTTCTTCTAGGCCGCAAAAGCGCCGGCATAGACATCCTCAGGGCTGTTGCGCCTTACATAATCTGGCACAGAGTGACTGCCAACAGATCACTGCTTGAGCGCCCGCCATACTATGGAGCCAGGAAGCTGGACTTTGTGTCGGATCTGGCAGAGAAGAGCATCAACAGGACTCTAAATGAACGCGGTGAGATGAACATGGTCTTCTCACAGGCGGTTGATGGCGATCTGTCCGGGAAAGAGGCGCTGCGCCGCCTCTCTGAATACGATGACCCAATAGCAAGGCTGGACTACGTGCCAGCACTGGAGAGGATGGTACGAAGCTGAGCAAGTTCATGGGCGATGCTTATGGACACAAGATCAGAAACAGGAATCTGGACACATCCCCGGGCGATGTAATCCTGGGCTTTGAGGACCTGGTGGACAGGGCCGGAGAGAGCCCGACCAGGCAGGATGTGGAAAGCCTGGCCCCAACAGATCCAAGGCTGCTCTCAAGGCTTGTCTCATCAAAGCCGGAGGGCAGGAGAGAATGCCAAGTCTGGGGCTATCTCACAAGCATAGCAGCCGACAGGAGCAAAGAGCCGCTCAGGCTGGGGCCTGGAGACTTCGCAGGACTGGCGCTTGCCCGCGGCACGATAACCATAGAGGCAGGAGAGGGACACGGCGGGGACCACATAGGCGAGAGGATGACGGGAGGCAGGGTCATAGTTAATGGCGTTGCTGGCGAGTACCTGGGCCTGGAGATGTCAGGGGGAGGGATCGTGGCCAATGCTTGCGCAAACTATGCATTCAAGGGCATGTCTGGCGGCTGGGGAGTCGTACGCGGAAGTGCCGGAAGCTTCCTGGGGCTTGGTTGCTCTGAAGGATCAATAGTTATCAAGGGCTCGGCTGGTGCCAGGGCTGGGTGGCTCATGCGAGGAGGGAGGATCAGCATCCTGGGCGATGCCGGCGAGTACCTGGGCATCCTCATGAGCGGCGGCATGATACTGGTTCGGTCCAGTGCTGGCAGGAGGGCTGGATGGAGGATGAAGGGCGGCACCATCCTGGCAGGAGACTTTGGAGATGAGGCTGGAGCTGGTGCCATTGGTGGAGAGATCATCAGAAGAGATCATTGAGGTATGGGAGAAGGCCCGTTCGAACTGGCACTTTCCACAGCTTCCAAGGCCCTCCATAGGAGTGTCGCCAGGTAAAGAGCCAGATAAAGAATTTCCATTTCAGAATTATCAGGTGACAATCAGCCGGGATATTCTGGATGAGGGCGAATTGTACCTGGAGAACCTCTTCGACCACCTGATAGTCCACTACATCTTTTGCCCTCGATCTCTGGAGATGGCCGGGTCACTGGCCCTCTCTGCCATACGGGGGCTAAAAGACCATTCCCTCGCAAAGAGGATGGTCAATATATTCTCTGATATTGCATCTGATTCTTTCAGGCTGGAGAGAAGCCAGGAGGATGAGGAGAAGGTCATCCTGGGATGGAGGAGGCTGGCCAATGCCCCGAATCTCTCAGAGATGGACAGGGCGGTATTGGGCTTTCTTAAGGAGTACTGGGGTTCACACCTGCCTGGATGCGACCTGCCTGAGGTGGACCTCCTGCTCCAGGTTTACTCGCTTGGCATCAGGGACAAGGGCATCTGGGGAAGACAGTGCCAGCAGACTGCAAGTATACTTGAATCCCTGATCCCGGGCGTGCTCGGGCACGGGCAGGTGAGATCGCTGGAGATACTAAACGGCAGTGCAGCTTCGGCTCCGCTGGCGGGACTGGCCTGCAGCCTTGAGCCTGAGAGGTATCAGGAGGCTCTGCAGGTCCTGGGCCTGAAGGGTGACCTCAAGCGCTGGTACAGGGATCAGAGCTACTCTATAGTGATAAAACAGGGAAGGAAGATCAGAGAGAGCCTTTATCCATCAGGCCTGGTCAAGTGGAGGTTCACAGATCCGCCAAGCCAGATTGATATCCCTTACTCGATGAGCTTGAGCCCGGTGCTCATTCCGGGGATCACCACATACAAGAGAGAGGAGGAGAGCTCAAGGATGGCAGAAGGCAGGGAGGCGGTGCCGGATCTACTCGTGATCCTGGACAGCAGCAGGTCGATGGACGGCCCCAGGCAGGGCACAAAGACCCACAAGGCCACTCTGGCTGCTTTCAAGGCCTGCCAGTTCGCACACAGCCAGGGCGCAGAGGTGGCTGCAGTGAATTTCAGCAATACAGCTTTGGTACAGGGATGGACCAGGGACCTCTCTGCTGTCGAGGATGTGCTTGTGGAGTACATCTGCTCACAGACTCACATTCCAGGGAAGGCTATACTTGAGCTGGCAAAGGTCAGGAAGGGCTGCCTGATACTGTGCATAACTGACACCCATATACAGAACCTGTACCTGGAGTGGGATCATATCAAGGAGGCTGCAGAGGTGGGAGACTTCGTTTTATTCTCCATAGATCAGGCAGGCAGGGATAAGCAGGTGGATGATGCCTTGAAGAGCCTGGGAAGGGTCTATTACATAAACGAGCTTGAGGACCTCATAGCCCTGGTTGTGGAGACTGCAGAGATGGCCTATGGGTCGCATTCGGGTCATGAGGTCGAGCCTGTTGAGGTGAGATGAAGGCTGCCGATCATGAGGGTGCTAGAGAAGTGCGGATGATGACCTGGAGCGCATTACTGGCGCCGTTGGGGAAAGTTTTATCTTCATGGAGTGAGTCCAAGAGGTGGCGCGCCGGGATAGGGTAGTGGTTATCCTGAGGGACTGTGGATCCCTCGAGCTGGGTTCGAATCCCGGTCCCGGCCCCTAAT
>DATMZB010000642.1:0-2746 GCA_035560655.1 Methanotrichaceae archaeon
GATATGACAAGGACGGTTCTAAAAGGAAGGGCCAGCCAGGAGATACTGGACATGTACGATGCGGTCCTTGCAGCCCAGAAGGCGGGCCTGGAGGCCGTGCGCGCCGGCGTGCCCGGCAGTGACGTCCATGCCAGGGTCAGCGACGTCTTCAACGATCGAGGCTACAAGGAGCGCGAAGGCCAGGGGTTCACCCATTCTACGGGACACGGCGTGGGCCTGGATGTACATGAGCGGCCCTCACTGGGGTTTGCAAAAGATATCCTCCAGGAAGGAAACGTGGTTACAGTCGAGCCGGGCCTTTATTACCCGGAGATTGGCGGGATTCGCATAGAGGACCTTGTGGTCGTGACCGATAAGGGCTGCCGGAACCTGACCGATTTTAATAAAAGCCTTGTACTTTGAGGTTTTGATAAGAATCTTGTACTTTGAAGTACTATTTTGCTCTGATTCTTTGCTATGATTTTGGAGAGATCGATATATGGATGCCGAGATTCTTGATAAATACCGGAAGGCAGGCAAAATTCTGGCTCAGGTCTGCAACGAGGCCAAGCCGAGGATAGAGGTCGGGGTTCCATTGCTGGAGGTAGCAGAGCTGGTGGAGGGGTCTATAAAAAAGCTTGGCGGAGAGCCGGCCTTCCCCTGCAATATATCTCTGAACCGGGCTGCAGCCCATTATACTCCCAAGGTCAATGACCCGACAGTATTTGGCGAAGACATGGTGAAGCTCGACATCGGCGTACATGTGGACGGCTATATTGCAGACGCGGCAGTGACCGTGGACTTAAGCGGCCATCCTGACCTTGTTGACGCCTCCAGGGCCGCGCTTGATGCTGCACTTGAGATGATACGCCCCGGAGCCGATACCGCCGAGATTGGTGCAGCCATAGAGCAGGCGATAAACGGCTACGGCTACAAGCCTGTGGCCAACCTGACGGGTCACGGCCTTGAGAGGTACTCGGCCCATTCCGACCCGGCAGTGCCAAACAAGGCCATGGACAAGGGCGTTATACTGAAAGAGGGAGACGTAATAGCAATAGAGCCCTTTGCCACAAACGGGATAGGCAGGATCGGCGAGGCTCCCATAAATGAGATCTTCGGGTTTTCGGCACCAAGGCCAGTGAGGCTTCCCCAGGCAAGAGAGCTTCTAAAGGACATACAGAACAGGTTTGGGACACTGCCCTTTGCCAGAAGGTGGCTGACCGGGGACAGGATAGACTATGCTCTAACCCAGTTGCTGAGGAGCGGAGCCATACACCGCTACCCTGTGCTCTGGGAGATAGAGGGCGCTTTGGTCTCTCAGGCCGAGCATACTGTAATAGTACAATCAAACGGCTGTGAGATAACGACCAAGGGGTGAGGAAGAGCTCCAGGAGACTTAAATCTCCTCACCACATTCCGTGCCGTCGTCCTCCTTGTAGCTGTCGTCACCTATCATGGCTGCGGAGATTGCGTCTATGCCGTCCAGGAGCTCTGCCGCCAAAGAGAACTGCATCTCGGCCATGACCTCCTCAGGCACGGTCTCTCCTCCTATTACCCTGGCCCCGACCTGGCTGAGCTTATCAAAGGCCTCGTCTATCTTCTCCTGCTGCTCTGCCTCTACTGCCTCATTGATCATCTGCGGCAGGGGTGTCTCTTTGTCATAGCTCTCTTCAATGAAACGCTGGCAGGATACGAAGACTGCTGCAAGCGAGGTCTTCAGCGAGTCCAGCATAAGGTCTGCGTCCTCTCCAAGAGACTCGTGATCCTGGTATACGATCTTCCTTATGTTGTCTATCTCTGCGATGGCTTCCTCTGCCGGTAGTACCTCTCTCTGCCATCTGGCTATGACCTTCAGGCACGCCAGTATGACATCATCCATTATGTAGACGAAGACCGCTCCTCCTGAGGTCTTCTCATCAGACTCGGGCAGGCTGAACTTGCTATCCTTGACCTTGTTCATCCAGTTCAGCCAGCGCTTATCGGTATAGAACTCTTCCTTCATGAAATCCCTCTAACGATATGTATCCACCAGAGCTACTCTTTCAATGACCAGGTCCTGGATGCGCTCCCTTCCGGCAGCGCGGACCTCTTCATCAGATATATCGAAGGCAGCTCTTATAATATCTTCCCTGAAATAACATCCCCTGCCATCGACCTCTATCAGCCCGGATATCTCTTTGGCGAGACCATCTGCATCCTGTCCGTCGGGCCTGATTATGACCAGGGCGATTCTCTCTGTAGACCCGGAAAGCCCGATGGAAAAAGCCCTCTCGATCTGTCTCTCTCCTGAGGCATACCTGAGTATCTCCACTCCCAGGTCCTTGGCAATGTTTCTGCCCTCAACAAATGCCATCATGGCCTTCTGGCAGGCAAATGTCAGGTGTCTCTCGCTGGCAACCTTGTCTGCATCCAGAGCCTGGATGGTCCATCCAGATCTGGCCTGCAGGTCCCTGAGCCTTCCTAAAAGCTCGATCTTATCCTTGATCACTGGCTTCCCGAAGAGCAGACATATCTCGCTCATTTAAGAGAAGTCAGGCAGAGGAGTTTAAAAACTTGCGGTTGCACGGCCACGATCTTCTGGCCTGCAGGCCTCTGCCACCTTCGGGCTGATATAAGAAGCAGGCACCAATTCGAAATGGTATAAATAAACTTATGGATCGGGCAGACAAAGAGCAGTCGCGATGGCAATATCCGTGCTCTTGCTCCAGTGTGTCATTTGGTTTTGAGATATCGCTGAGAAATCGCCTTTGAGGTATGAGCATCATCT
>DATMZB010000643.1:0-2718 GCA_035560655.1 Methanotrichaceae archaeon
TCAAACTGGAGCGGAGACATTGAGTTGAAAAAAGGCCATGAACTTATTACAAATGGAATTTATGGCGTTGTAAGGCACCCGATTTACACGGGCATGTTGCTTATGGCTCTGGGCACTTTACTGCTTACCGGAGCAATCGGCTCCCTCCTATTCTTTCTCATCATGCTGGCGTTTATGTTGTTTAAGATAAAAGAAGAGGAAGAGCTCATGACGAAACATTTCCCTGAAGAATATCCTGTGTACAAGAGGCATGTTAAAGCCCTTATTCCTTTTATCTGGTAATCTCAACCTCAAAACAGCCCTTTAAGCAGCACAACCGCAAGTATCCCCACTGCAATCATCGGCAGGAAGATCATGGCGACCTTATTTCCAAACTCCCTTGTGCCGAGCAGGTAGGCAATGATCAGCTTCACCATTGTGTTGGTCATAGCCGCCAGAACTATGGATGTGGCGGCGATGCCCGGTGCAATGGCTGTATTTGCAAGAGTTGCCATTGACAGGGTTATGGCATCCACGTCTGCGAGGCCTGATATCACTCCTGCAGCATAGGCTCCTGCATTGCCGAAGTATATGCTGCCAATCTTTGATGCCAGAAGTATGATGGCGAAGAAGGCTCCGAATGTGAGCGCCGGGATCAGCCTGAACGGGTCTTTCAGCACTACATCCTTGTGTTCATCTGCAGGGCCTGCGTAATTATTCTTCCAGAGGAGCACATAGGCCAGGACAATGCCCGTCAGAGCCATGAGGCCCATGCTCGGCAGGATGAGCAGCACCAGGTCGCGGTTGACCACCAGGACTATGAAGAGCATTCTTGGGAACATGGTACAGCTGGCTATGACTGTTGCAAAGGCCGATGAGGCGGTCAGAGACCTGTCGGACCTGACCTGGGATGCCATTGTTGTGGTCACTGCAGTGCTGGAGACCAGGCCGCCCAGAAAGCCGGTAAGGCTAAGCCCCCTCTGTGTGCCAAGCATTCGCATCAGCAGATAGCCTGCATAGCCTATGAGGCTCACCAGCACCACCATCAGCCAGATCCGCCTTGGGTTTAAGACATTGAACGGGTCCAGGGTCTCGTCAGGGAGCAGGGGGTAGATGACCAGGGCCACTATGGCCATCTTAAGTGTGTCCAGTATGTCTGTCTCGCTTATCTCTTCCACGTAATGGTGGGTGATCTTCCTTGTAGCCAGTACCCAGGTTATGAGCACTGCCAGGGCCACTGCCAGCTGGATGCTGTCCTGGGATATGCAGAGCACTCCAAGGGCGAATGTCAGCACAGCGGCCACTGCGGATGTGAAGTCTATGATGCCCCTCGCCCTGGAGGCGGCAGCATAGTAGCCAAACCCGACCAGGACGGCCATGCTGCCGAAGGCCACCACAAGGATGTTTGGGTCGTAGCGCTGTGCAATGTAGGCAGAGAGGGTTCCAAGAAGTGAGATCAATGTGAAGGTGCGAAGGCCTGCAACGCCCAGTACCTTTGCCTCTACCAGCCTCCTCTGACGCTCGGTTCCTACAAGAGCGCCTATGAGCATTGAGATTAGAAAGGGGTAGAGGTCCGTGAACTGCATCGGCCCCATTTGGGCAACCTCGATTAATAAACCTTGCCCGGGCCTTGGCAAAGATCTCGGCCAAAACCCCAGCCAAGATATTTAAGTCAGGGGCCCGGAATTTCTCATGTGGACTGCGATAGATCCAAGTTTGAGAAGTGCGTATCGATCTTAGAGGAGGCTTACGGTGTGCCGCTGGCTGAGGAGATAGGTCCTGAGGACCTGCTTGTCCAGACCATCCTCTCCCAGAACACCACAGACGTGAACTCGCTGCGGGCCTTTGGCAAGCTCAAGGGAGCCTATCCTGATTATGACATGCTACTGAGAGCGCCTGATCAGGAGATAGCCGACCTGATACGCGTCGGCGGCCTGGCGGATATCAAGGCTCGCAGGATCAAGGATGCCCTGGAGCAGATCAGGCGTGACAGGGGCGCTGTAGACCTGAAGTTCTTAAAGGGCATGAGCCTGGAAGAGGCCAGGAGGTATCTGATGGCCCTGCCTGGCGTCGGGCCAAAGACCACTGCTGTGGTGCTGCTCTTTGCATTCGGCTTTCCAATCATGCCCGTGGACACCCACGTCTACAGGGTATCTCAGAGGCTGGGGCTGGTGCCTGAGAAGGTGAGCATTGAGGATGCCCAGAGGGCGCTGGAAGAGTGCACACCGCCAGACAAATACTTCTCACTGCATCTGAACCTGATAAGGCACGGCAGGCGCATATGCAGGGCAAGAGGGCCGCTTCACGATCAGTGTGTATTGCGAGGCATATGCGATTGCTGGCTGCGGGCAAAAGGTTTAAATGATAGAAAAACTACCCCGTAATCCGCGCTCCGGTAGTGTAGCTCGGCCAATCATGAAGGACTCTCACTCCTTCGACTTGGGTTCAAATCCCAACCGGAGCATATTCTTATCGGTAAAGTTTTAACGGCCTATTATCCCTATGAGACCGTAGTTCAGATAGCCAAGGGATAAACAGTTGTCTTCAATAGTACTATTGCAGCCATAGAGGCTGTCGCTGAGCCAAAGAGATGAGCACGAGGGGATCAGGAAAGCGGCTAAGGGAGCGAAGGCAAAGAATGATGCCGTTATGACTGGCGTCCTCGTGACCAGGGCTCCTAATGGGGCAGATCGCAGCTTAGGATCTAGAGCAGATAGGCAATTGAGTGGGCATCATTTC
>DATMZB010000644.1:0-9261 GCA_035560655.1 Methanotrichaceae archaeon
TGGTTGGAATTCTCTTGCCAACCTGGGCCCGGTCTGGTCTGATTCCCGCTGCCTGCAGGCAGATCAAGGCAGAACCAGATAAATCAGACCAGGCCATTTCCCACATAGCAACGTGTTTAATGGGTGACATCGATTGACTCCGGAGAGCTTAAGGCCAGGCCATGGGATACGCAGTTATTCAGGCATGCAGAGACGACTAGGCAGATCAAAGTTGGGAGATATGAGCAAAATCAGGCTTTGCTGGTCCATCCTGGTGCTGTCTCTGGCTATATTTGCAGCACTTCAATGTGCCTCTGCCCAGCCCACTGAGGCGACCTTGGTGAGGGGCCAGTTCAGCACAGGCAGCAGCCAGACCAATGCTACAGGCTTTGGCTGGTTCTTCTATGACGCAGACGAGGGCACTGGAGGAGAGCACCTCTCAGTCAATGTGGACGGAAGGAGCGCTGAGAAAGGGAACCTGGAATACTACAGCACCGCCTGGTCCAGGTCGTTCCAGTTCAAGCCCTGGGGATACTATCAAGCTATAGCATTTCTGGGCAAGCCCTACCTGGCAGGCTACCCAAAAAGCTCTCTGACTGATGAAGTGAGCTCTCTTGAGAGGGGCGAGCTCAGGCAGATCATCATAGATGATGATAACACCCAAACCCTGACCACAAACGCGTCGCTGAACTTGCTGGGCGGATATTCCCTTGTCTTAAAAGACGTCTCCAATGAGGGGGACGTGGCTGACATCCTGCTCATAAAGAACCAGGCTGTGGTGGACAGAAAGGCTGTGACCTCGGGAGACACCTACGTCTACAAGGTCGGGGATCTGCCAATCATCCTGGTCCACCTGGCGAGCTCAATGAAGAGCCAGGGCCAAGATGGAGGGAACATAGAGATAGACGGCGTCTTCCAGGTGCGCGACCTGCCCGACTTCAAGCTGGTCCAGGGCGGAAGAATGGACGGCGTATTGGAGGTCTCTGACTTCTCCAGCGATTCCATAGAAATGAAGAACTATGAGGATGTGGGACTTGGCAGAAACTCTTTCATACCTCTGGCAGGAGGGCTTGGCATCCGGGTCCTGGATACAGATGAGCTAATCTACTATCCAGAAGGCATAATCTCAGACTATGGCGTGCACGAGATCCGCGGACCGGTCTTTACAACCAACTCATCTCTGGCAGCATCCTTTGGGAACATACCAGTCCGCGCCCAGGCCAGATGGGATACTCTCAACTTCTCGGGGTTCCACTTCGAAGATGACCAGAAGATCGGCCGCGAATCACTGGTCCTTTATGGGGCTTCAAACAGGCTTATCCAGCCAATATCGATAACCTCAGCGCCGGGCAAGGCCGCACAGGTCACTGGCATCCAGTACAGCTCTTTTGTCCAGGCCAAGGAGTTCCAGTTCAAGTCCTGGGGACGCTATAATACGATAAGCTTCCTGGGCCAGCTCTTCTTCGCCGGGTACAGCCAGAACACCAGCTCTGAGATAGGAACTGGAAGCCTCATAGAGCACGACTACCTGGGCCAGGTACTTCTTGACTCAGACCAGCCAGTGAAAGCCGAGGCAGGGAGCTCCTTTACTCTGGCTAACGGCTATGAGCTCCAGGTAGTGGGAGTTGATGAAGACAAGATCTTCCTGCGGCTGCTCAAGGATGGAAAGCCGGTAGATAGCGGAACTGTGATCACTTCAGGATCGACGTACCTCTACAAGGCGAACATCGGAGACGTGAACGACCTGCCAATCATTGCCGTCCATGTCAACAATGTGTTCAGCGACGGCAAAACCGACCTGGCAATGCTGGACGGCATATTCCAGATATCAGACAAGGTTGTGCCTGTAGAGGAGGGCCGGGACTTTGGAGAGCTGAGAGTTCTGGCATCCAATCCCTCATTCATAGTCATGGGAAATCCCAACTACCTCTATCTGGGCTCCAATGGCGATATCGGCATCTGGCCTGGGATGGACATCCGGGTGGCAGATAACAAGAGCTTGAGGTACTATCTAAATACCCAGAGCTATGTGGTTCCAAGCCCCATTCTGGAGAGCATAAACCTGCCCAAATACCAGGCATCGG
The DNA here is from genome assembly GCA_035560655.1 of Methanotrichaceae archaeon. GTDB lineage: Archaea > Halobacteriota > Methanosarcinia > Methanotrichales > Methanotrichaceae > DATMZB01. The sequence goes on from DATMZB010000644.1 coordinate 2,064, forward strand.
CCTCGCGCCCTGCGAACTTCTCCATGCTTGTCCGGGCAGGAGAGATCACAAGCGTCCGTGCAGATGTGCTCGATCCCTCTGGCAGGACGGTATACCTCAAGGACCTGACAAAGGCGGGCATGGGCTCGGGAGATACCTGGGTTTATGCATGGTCCTGGAATGCTACAGTGCTGAAGCTGAGCGACGACGCAAGCCAGGTCCTTGACTCAGGCCAGTCCTTCAGCCCGGCTGTGCTCTACCTGAGCAGGTCTGCCAGTCCGGTCTCTGTTGATGTGATCTTCGACGGCCAGGGAAGGATCACAAGCATCGCCGATAAGAGCACCATGTACTACATCTCTCCATCAGAGTACTCGCTGATGCAAAAGGGCAGCTACTCCCAGATGCTTGTCAACCAGACCGCCAGGGCACAGTACATAAAGATAGAGCCAGGACACAGCAGCCTCAGGTTCTACAGCGTAATTAACGACACCACCGGCCTCTCCAGCTCCAACCACACGATCTCCGGGCCCCTGGAGGATATAAAGCCGCGCATAATCCGTACCGATGCACCATCAGGCAGGTATGAGCTGAGGCTGAGAGTAGAGAATGTGATGAACGCACTGAGGGTCTCCGGGCTTTACTTCAATGTGACTGCGCCAAATCCCAGAGAGGTCTATCTGGGGTCAGCCTCGGCCCTGGCAGGCCAGGAGGTCTCTATCCCGCTGAGGGTTGTGCCATCGGGCCAGGAGGTCAGCGTGAATATAAGCTACAATCCAGGCATTGTCGATGCAAAGGGAGCTGTTGGGTCCTGTCCCGCACCTACCTACATCGACCACCAATCAGGCAGGATAAGAGTGGTCCTGCCTGCCAACTGCAGCTCAACCAATATCACCTTCGAGACCAGGACCATAAAAGCCAACTCAACTGCGGTGCTCGGGATAGAGGACGTCCGCGGATTGCAGACAGACAGGCTGCAGAACGGGTCCATCTCGGTGATGGCGGGCGCTCAGAAGCCTCAGGCCAAGGCCAGCGGACCGGCACTGGTCGCCGTCCTATCTGCAATCGTCCTGGCTGCCCGGGCCAGGCGCAGAAGGTAGCCCTCTGGCCAGTCTTCAGCACCTTTTTTATCAGTGATCTATTTACGCTAGCTCTGCAGAAATAGACTGTATGAAAGCTGTATCTTTAATAATCATGACTATCCTATGCGCCTGCTTTGCACAGGCATCAGCTCAGGATGGATACCAGGATTATATGGGATATCAAGCCGGGCAGCCAGGCTCAACATGCTGGATGTGCCCCATGTGTGGCTCCACATATGCATTGAATGTGCCTCTGGATTCCAGCGCACAGTACTATACAACAAAACTCGGCCAGGTGCAGTATATAGACAGAAGCGATCCCCAGTATTACTGCCCCACCTGCTACTACAGCTCTGGAGGGGTCCTGACCTCTGCCGGCGACTTTGTAATGGTGCCCTGCACGAGCACTGCATTGACAGGAGCGAACCCATATGGAAGCTCAAGTCTGAGCCAGGACCAGCAAGGAAAGCTAAGCGTCCCTGAAGACCCGAGCAACCTGATGCCTGGCAGTCTTCAGTCCAGCCAGACTAACCACAGCCAGGATTCAAGCAATAAAGAGAAGCTTCAGGGTAGGGTGCTGATGATTGTGGTGCCCAAAGATTTTCAGGAGACTGAGCTAAATGTCCCAAGGAGCTACTTCGAGAGCAGGGGGCTAGAGGTGGATGTGGCATCCAGCGAACCTACTGCCAAATCCATGAGCGGAGAGATCATTACTACAGACCTTACATTGGACAAGGCCGACCTCTCTGATTATGAGGCAGTGGTATTTGTGGGTGGAGACGGCATAGAGCTGTACAAGTTCTATGATGATCCGAAGTATCTGGATATGGCCAGGAAAGCCTCTGAAGCCCATAAGATCCTCGGGGCCATCTGCCTTGGACCATCAATACTTGCCAATGCCGGCCTGCTGGATGGCAGAAAGGCTACCGCGTCTGATACTGATTATATCAAGTCCAAGGGTGCCGTGCCTGAATATCAGCCTGTGGTGAGGGATGGAGATATAATCACAGGAGAGGGGCCGGATGCTGCACATGAGTTTGCAGAGGTCCTGGCAGAGGCGATAGCTGAAAGAGCGGGACATACCAAGATGGGACCATCTTCAGATCTGAGCTCATCTAAGCCTGGATCGGATCCTGTTCAGTCCAGCGCAGAGGGCGACCTGCTTTTCTCTGGAGCTTCCCAGACAAAAGCCTCAGTCAAGTATAGGTGCTCTGTCTGCGGCTATATCTACGATCCTGCCAAAGGGGATACAGAAAGCGGCATAGCCCCCGGAACGCCTTTTGAAGAGCTGCCGCCTAACTGGAAATGTCCCGCCTGCGGCGTGGGCAGGGATAAGTTCGTGAAAATGGGCTGATTTAGTTATAAACTGATAGGCGGACCCATTGATACGGCTATTCACTCCGTCTCTTTTTCTGCAACCTCATCCATGGCAGCCTTCTTGATTGCCCTGCCCAAAGAGAGTGCCATGGCATCTATCTTTGGCCGGTCAAGCTCTCCCTTCGCGCTGAGGTAGAGGGTGAACCTGCCGTTGAATGCTAGAGCCCTCATAAAGTGGCCAACGTTCTCAAGGGCCATTCCACAGCTGGCCTGGGACCTGAGCTCGAAGTCGCCTGTGTACCCTGGCTGGCCGAACCTGACCGCAGCCATGGCAAAGCCATCGGCGCTTGGCACCATGGAGCTGCCGGTTCCGGCAATGCCGAGCTGGCCAATGGCCGTGCCCAGGGCTATTCCCACGTCCTCTGCAGTGTGGTGGTCGCCGGTCTGGTAGTCGCCCGCGGCTTTCACTGCCAGGTCGAACCCTCCACCCTCTGCAAAAGCCAACAGCACCTCATCTAAAAGCTCAATACCAGTGCTGGCCTGGCACTGTCCTCTGCCCAATACCTCCAAGGATGCATCTATACAGGTCTCCTTGGTTTCTCTCTTCAGAGATGCCAACATGGCCGAAGATCTGTTTCATCCATCTTTAAAGTGATCGATGCGACCCTAGATCGAAGGTGTTATCTACCATAGTTCCAACCTATGCATTTCAAAGGTCATGTTTCAAAGGTCATCACCATGATTCCAAAAGAAGACATCCTGGAGATAGTGAAAGGGTACGATAAGAAGGATATGACTATAGCTACCATCTGCTCACACAGCAGCCTCCAGATTTTTCACGGGGCCCGCCAGGAGGGCTTAAAGACCATAGGCATCTGCATAGGCCAGCCGCCCAAGTTCTATAACGCATTTCCTCTGGCCAAGCCTGATGAGTTCATAAGCCTTGAAAGCTACAAGAACCTCCTGGACCACAGCGATGAGCTGGTTGAGAAGAACGCCGTAATCATACCACACGGCTCTCTTGTGGAGTACCTGGGCATAGAAAAGTTCGAGTCTCTGGCAGTGCCAACCTTTGGCAACAGAAGGGTCCTTGCCTGGGAGAGCGACCGCGAGATGGAGCGCGAGTGGCTGCTGAAGGCGGGAGTGAATATTCCCATGCGCTTTGAGCACGCACAGGATATAGACCGCCCGGTTATAGTGAAGTACCACGGTGCCAAGGGCGGCCGCGGGTTCTTCATAGCCAAGAACAAGGACGAGCTCCAGGCCAAGATGGCAAACGAGCAGCAGAAGTACACCATCCAGGAGTTCATTCTCGGCACAAGATACTACATCCACTTCTTCTACTCGCCCATAAGGAGCCAGGGCTACCATCTCAAGAAGGGCACTCTGGACATGATGGGCATAGACAGAAGGGTTGAGTCCAATGCAGATGAGATCTTCAGGATAGGCTCAATGAACGAGCTGGCTGAGGCTGGAATCTACCCGAGCTTCGTGGTCACAGGAAACCTGCCACTGGTACTTCGCGAGTCTCTCCTCTCCAAGGTCTTTGAGCTCGGAGAAAGAGTTGTTGAGACCTCTATAGAGTTATTTGACGGGATGATAGGGCCCTTCAGCCTTGAGACCATAGTCACTGATGATCTAGAATTCAAGGTCTTCGAGATATCGGCCAGGATTGTGGCTGGAACGAACCTGTTCATCAGCGGCTCGCCCTACTCTGATCTGATAGAGAGGAACCTATCTACTGGAAGGCGCATAGCTCAGGAGGTCAAGCTGGCCACTGAGATGGACCAGCTGGGCGAGGTCATAAGCTAGAAAGGCTTATCTTGAGATCGAATATCATTTGACCCTCATGTCAGGCCTGATGGATACATTCAAGGAGGCTACCCTGCTTCAGTGTGGATTCTTGGAGAAGCTGCTGCACCTGGATATGGATCAGGTTGCCGCCTTCTCAGACTCCATTGTATCGTTCCTCAGCTCGTCCCAGGAGAACAAGTTCGTATACGGGCTGGCAGCCGGAAGGAGCGCTCTCTCGCTCTACAGCTTCCTGCAGCTTATGCAGAACCACTTCGATAGCGTCTTTCCCTGCACCCTTGAAGACCCGGTCCAGAGGCACTACAACAAGAGCGTGCTCAACCTCGGCCTGGCTGTATCCGGGTCTGGCGAGACGGCATCTGTTAACAAGTACATTGAGGACGTCATAAGCCATGAGGGCGAGATCAAGCTAATCACAGCCAACCAGAACGGCACTGCCTACAAGCTGGTCAGCGAGTATGATAAGGGCTCTGTACTCATACTTGAGAGCAGGACCAAGTACAGCACAGACAAGGAGGTCAGGTCCAGGCTGTCTCCTCTTGGCACCGAGTTCGAGCTTGAGGTTCTGGCATTTCTCAATGCCCTCTTCAAGGACATCCAGTCCAGGCTCAAGGGAGAGTGCGACCCGGCATGTCCCCAGTACATATCGACCATCAGGGACTTGGAGGAGAACGGCCGCCTGATCGCCGGGATGGACCAGGACCTGCTAGAGCACTGGTTCAACCGCCTCTTCCCCAGGAGCGGGCGATATGTCATAGGAGGCGTGGGCAGATCAGGCCTCGTTGCCAGGGCCTTTGAGATGAGGTTCACGCACCTGAACAAGAGCAGCTACTGGGAGGGCGATTTCAACACTCCAAGCTTCCAGATAGGCGACGTCTATGTGCCTATAAGCGGCATTGGAAACACCTACGAGGCCCTTCAGGGCACCTATCATGCCCTCTCCAAGGGAGCCGACGTCCTGCCGGTGACTGCGAACAGATCCTCAAGGCTCGTCTCACTCATGAAGAAGTACGGACGCCAGGAGGATATTGTGTTCATACCAGTCAAACCCGAGTATGCCAACCTCTTCAGTGGCGATGTGTCCACAACCACCTGGATGATGTCAGACTACAGCAAGTTCAGGTATCCCATATTCGAGATCAATACATCGATCTTTGCCAACAGCGTTGTAGCTGTAGGCGCCGAGTTCCTGGGGATCGTTGAGGCCGGCATGAGGCGGCTGCATGTATGATCAAAATCCTTGCCATCTCTGACACTCACCTGGAGGGCGATCTGCCCTCAGATATTGCAGATTTAGCCCGAGACGCTGATATAATAGCTCACTGCGGGGATTTTGTGACGAGAGAAGTATATGACAACCTCTCAAAGCTGGGAAGGCTGGAGGCGGTGTGCGGCAACTCCGACTCTCCAGACTTAAGGAGACTTCTGCCAGAGAGGAGGACCTTTGAGGCTGGAGGGGTGAAGATAGGACTGGTTCACAGGGCGTCTCACTCATCAGATCCGACAGGCGCAGAGATGCTGGCCAGGGAGATGGATGTGGATGTGCTGATATTTGGCCACATTCACAGGCCCTATGTAGAGCGAGGCCGCAGGGTGATAATATGTCCAGGAAGCCCAACTGCTCCCAGGATGTCTCCTCCAACAGTGGCCGAGATAGAGATAACAGACGGCCAGGTGAGCGGAAGGATTGTGCCACTTGGAAAGCCCATCTGTGACTACCTAAGATTTGCAGAGTCTCTGGCTGAGGACGACCGCAGCCCTGACTGATCTTTTCTATTGTTGCAGATCATCCCCATCAGGGTTCTTCAGTCTTGGGCCTGCCCAGAAGCTCGGTTGCCATTAGAAATCCTATAGCCCTCTCGGCCAGAGGATATCCTCTGACCAGCTCCTTGAAATGCCTGCCGTGGTTGGGCTCTATGAGGTGGGCCAGCTCATGGACTATCACATAGTCCTCGACCCATTGAGGCAGGGAAGAAAGCCTGTGGCTTATCCTTATGGTCTTATCAGAGTAGGTGCAAGACCCGCGCCGCCTCTCCTGTCTTGCAGAGTACTTTATGCTCTCCCAGGAAAGCTTCCCTCCGAAGTACCTCTGGTTCAATTTCCTGGCACGGGCGTCCAAATATGCATCATCTCTGCCGGCGACTCGTCCCTCAAGCCTGGACTGAAGCTTGGATATGTGAACCTGGAGGGCCTTATCAGAGATTGAAGCCGGCGCCAGCACCTCCATTGAGCCATTGACCATTCTGGCCTGGACGGTCTTCTTGCGACGGGGCGATCTCTTGATAATTACATTCATCTCCTCACCTCAGCCCCGGAGACCCCGGACTTCAGGCCGGGGAGGTGGGGCGTGCCTATACACAGAAAACTATTTGGCAACTGAACACCTTCTTCAATATAGTGCTTCAGACCTTGATGGCCAGGCTCGACCCCAGCCCCGAACAGCACAAGCTTCTGCTGGAGACAATGCACCGCTTCAACGAAGCCTGCAATGACATCGCCGGGACTGCTTTCTTTATGCACAAGGCCAACAAGGTTGAAGTCCACAAGGCGGTCTACTACACCATCAGAGAGCGATACGGCCTCTCTTCTCAGCTCACTATCAGGGCCATCTCCAAGGTGGTTGAAGCCTACAAGAGGGACAAATCCGTCAAGCCGGAGTTCCGCCCTGATGGAGCCATTGTCTATGACGAGCGTATCCTCACCTGGAAAGGGCTTGAGCACGTTTCCCTGATCACACTTGAAGGCAGGCAGCTTATACCTGTCAGACTCGGAGACTACCAGAAAGCCAGGATGGACAGGGTCCGAGGTCAGGCCGACCTCATCTTGGTTAAGAACATCTTCTACCTCTGCGCTGTAGTAGAAGTTCCCGAAGAGTCGCCTTTTGACCCCGTTGGCGTTCTTGGAGTGGATCTTGGAGTGAAGAACCTGGCTGTAGATAGCGATGGAGAGGTACACTCCAGCCAGCAGATCAGAGACTGCTGGCTGGAGTGTACCTCTCCATCGCTATCTAC